>NZ_JAAGPO010000028.1:0-74732 GCF_017104825.1 Burkholderia sp. Ac-20345
TCCGCGCAGGTGCACCCGGGTGGTGGCGGTGGGGGTTACGGCGGTGCGCGGCCGCAAGGCGGCGGAAATGGCGGCGGAAGCCACGGTGGTGGCGGTGGCGGAGGCGGCGGTCCGGAAGAACTCCGCCACTGACGATGCCGGCGCAATCTGCCGGCGCCGGACGAAAAAAAGCCGCTCCGGAGAGCGGCTTCTGGATCGGGCTGACCGGCTGCGCGTTGCGAGCAGCCGGTAGAGCTACCCCCGTCAGTCGTCGAGCAGCGACAGGTCGCGCACGGCGCCCTTGTCGGCGGACATGACCAGCTTCGCGTAGGCCTTCAGCGCGGCCGACACCTTGCGCGGACGCGGTTGCACCGGCTTCCAGCCCTTCGCGTTCTGCTCTTCGCGGCGGCGCGCCAGTTCCTCGTCCGACACCAGCACGTCGATCGTGCGGTTCGGGATGTCGATGCGGATCTTGTCGCCGTCGCGCACGAGGCCGATCGCGCCGCCCGCTGCCGCTTCCGGCGAGCAGTGGCCGATCGACAGGCCCGACGTACCGCCCGAGAAGCGGCCGTCCGTCAGCAGCGCGCATGCCTTGCCGAGGCCCTTCGACTTGATGTAGCTGGTCGGGTAGAGCATTTCCTGCATGCCGGGGCCGCCCTTCGGGCCTTCGTAGCGCACGATCACCACGTCGCCCGCCTTGACCTTGTCGTTCAGGATGTTTTCGACTGCCTCATCCTGCGATTCGGTCACGTGCGCCGTGCCTTCGAACACGAGGATGCTTTCGTCGACGCCGGCCGTCTTCACCACGCAGCCGTCGAGCGCGATGTTGCCCGTCAGCACCGCGAGGCCGCCTTCCTTCGAGAACGCATGCTCGTACGAGCGGATGCAGCCTTCGGCGCGGTCGAGGTCGAGGCTCGGCCAGCGCGTGTTCTGGCTGAACGCGACCTGCGTCGGGATGCCGGCCGGGCCGGCCTGGTAGAACGTGCGGACCGCTTCGTCCTGCGTGCGGACGATGTCCCACTGGTCGAGTGCGTCCTTCAGCGACGGCGTGTGCACGGTCGGCACGTCGGTGTGCAGCTTGCCCGCGCGGTCGAGCTCGCCGAGGATCGCCATGATGCCGCCTGCGCGGTGTACGTCTTCGATGTGGTACTTGTTCGTGTTCGGCGCGACCTTGCACAGCTGCGGCACGACGCGCGAAAGGCGGTCGATGTCCTTCATCGTGAAGTCGATGCCGGCTTCCTGCGCGATCGCCAGCAGGTGCAGGATCGTGTTGGTCGAGCCGCCCATCGCGATGTCGAGTGTCATCGCGTTCTCGAACGCCTTGAAGCCCACCGAGCGCGGCAGCACGCGTTCGTCGTCCTGCTCGTAGTGCTGGCGCGTGAGTTCGACGATGCGGCGGCCGGCGCGCTTGAACAGCTGCTCGCGATCGGCGTGCGTGGCCACCACCGTGCCGTTGCCGGGCAGCGACAGGCCGAGCGCTTCGGTCAGGCAGTTCATCGAGTTCGCGGTGAACATGCCCGAGCACGAGCCGCAGGTCGGGCAGGCCGAGCGTTCGACTTCGGCGACTTCGGCGTCGGAATACGATGGGTCGACCGCGATCACCATCGCGTCGACGAGGTCGAGCTTTTTCACTTCGATGGCCTTGGTGACCGGGTTCGCGAGGCGCGTCTTGCCCGCTTCCATCGGGCCGCCGGACACGAAGATCACCGGGATGTTGAGGCGCATCGCGGCCATCAGCATCCCCGGCGTGATCTTGTCGCAGTTCGAGATGCAGACCATCGCGTCCGCGCAGTGCGCGTTCACCATGTATTCGACCGAGTCGGCGATGATGTCGCGGCTCGGCAGCGAATACAGCATGCCGTCGTGGCCCATCGCGATGCCGTCGTCGACCGCGATCGTGTTGAATTCCTTCGCGACGCCGCCGGCAGCCTCGATCTCGCGTGCGACGAGCTGGCCGAGATCCTTCAGGTGCACGTGCCCCGGCACGAACTGCGTGAACGAGTTGACGACCGCGATGATCGGCTTCGAAAAATCGTCGTCTTTCATGCCGGTGGCGCGCCACAGCGAGCGCGCACCAGCCATGTTGCGGCCAGCGGTGGAGGTTTTGGAACGGTAAGTGGGCATTGTCGTTGCTGAAGAAATATCGCGGGAAAAGGGTGGAGGCACGGGGAATAAAGGCCTCTCTCGCGCCCGTGCGAACAACCTCTTGAGCTGCGCCCAGGGCAAACCGGGCGATTATCCCACAGCCGCCGCGGGCGTGGCGCCCATGGGGCCGGCAAGCGGCACGGGCGGTGTGCCCGGCGCGGCACCCGCGGGCGGCCGCGGGACGCCCGTGTGACCGTCCAGGGAGATGGCCGGATCGCGCATCGACCGGCGATGAATACGCGATCCGGCCCCGCGCTTTGCGATCAGTCGAGCAGCGTCAGGATCTCGTCGTACAGCGCCTTCGGAATCCGCACGCCGTTCGCGATGCTGCGCGCGCGGGCGTCGAAGCGCCGTTGCGACGGCAGCCGCGCACCCTGCGCGACGATCGATTCGAACATCCGCTCGCCGCGCGCGAGCCCCGTGTCGAGTTCGTCGCCGAGGAACACCTTCGGGTCGAACGCGATCACGAGTTCGCCGTGGCACGGCGTCGCGCCGACGCCTTCGTCGAAGTCCATCGATTCCCGGCTCGTCATGTCGCCGATCAGCGCGCCGCCGAGCAGTTCGACCATCGCCGCGAGCGCCGAACCCTTGTGGCCGCCGAACGTGCGCATCGCGCCTTGCAGCGCGGCCTTCGGATCGGTGGTCGGCCGGCCTTCGGCGTCGATTGCCCATTCCGGCGGGATCGCCTTGCCTTGCTTCGCATGCAGCTCGATGTCGCCGCGCGCGATCGCGCTCGTCGCGAAATCGAACACGAACGGGACGCCGCCCGGGCGCGGCCATGCGAACGCGATCGGGTTCGTGCCGAACACCGGCTCCTTGCCGCCTTCCGGCGCAACCCAGCTATGGCTCGGGTTCATCGCGATGCCGACCAGCCCCTCGGCCGCGATCGCCTCGACTTCCGGCCACAGCGCGGAGAAGTGGTAGCAATGGTTGATCGTCATGGCGGCGATGCCGTGCTGCTTCGCCATCTCGACGAGCACGGGCAGGCCCGTTTCGAAGCTCAGCAGCGAGAAGCCGCGATGCGCGTCGACCGAGACGATCGACGACGACAGCCGGCGCAGCGTCGGCACGGCCTGCGGATCGACCTTGCCCTTCTTCAGCGAACGCACGCAGACGAGCAGCCGGTACACGCCGTGCGAATGGCATTCGTCGCGCTGGCCCTGCGTGATCACGTTGGCGATGGCCCGCGCATGGGCATCGGACATCCCGTTGTGCGTCAGCACGCGCAGCGCGAGCGTGTGGACTTCATCGAGTGACAGGACGACTTCGGCGATCGGCTCAGACATGGTTCGCCTCCCGCGGCGCCGGCACGCCGTCGATGCGTTGCGGCACGTTCAGCGGGTTGTCGTTGCGGATCGAGTCCGGCAGCAGCGCATCCGGCAGGTCCTGATACGACACGGGGCGCAGGAAGCGCTCGATCGCGCGCGCGCCGACGGACGTCGTGCGCGTGTCGGACGTGGCCGGGAACGGGCCGCCGTGCACCATCGCATGACCGACCTCGACGCCTGTGCCGAAGCCGTTGACGAGAATGCGACCGGCCTTGCGCTCGAGCAACGGTCGCAGCGCGGCGAACAGTGCGGCGTCGCCGTCGGCGAGATGCGCGGCGATCGTCAGCTGGCCTTCGAGCGACTTCAGCACGCGATGCAGCGTGCCGGCGTCCGGGCAACGGACGATCAGCGAAGCGGGGCCGAACACTTCGTCGCGCAGCTCGGGATGCGCGATGAAGGCGTCGGCCGAGGTTGCGAACAGTGCGGCGCGGGCCTGCAGGCGATTGCCTTCCGCGCCTTGCGCGAGCAGTTCGACCGCAGCGTGATCGCGCAGCGCCGCGACACCTTGTTCGTAGCTGGCGTGGATGTGCGGCGTCAGCATCGTTTGCGCGGGCGCTGCACGCACCGCGGCAGCGGCCGTTTCCTCGAACGCGCGCAGGGCGGGCCCGTCGACGGCGAGCACGAGGCCCGGGTTCGTGCAGAACTGGCCGGCGCCGAGCGTGAGCGACGCGACGAACTGCGGCGCGATCGCATCGTGGCGCGCGTCGAGCGCGGCAGGACACAGCAGCACGGGATTGATCGAGCTCATTTCCGCATAGACGGGAATCGGCTCGGGGCGCGCGGCCGCGATGTGCATCAGCGCGACGCCGCCGCGGCGCGAGCCGGTGAAGCCGACGGCCTTGATGCGCGGATCGGCGACGAGCGCCTGGCCGATCTCGCGCGACGCGTCGAACAGCAGCGAGAACACGCCGGCCGGCATCCCGCATTCGCGCGCGGCCTGCTGGATCGCGCGGCCGACGAGCTCCGACGTGCCCGGGTGTGCCGAATGCGCCTTGACGATCACCGGGCAGCCGGCCGCGAGCGCCGATGCGGTATCGCCGCCGGCGACCGAGAACGCGAGCGGGAAGTTCGACGCGCCGAACACGGCGACGGGCCCGGCCGCGACGTTGCGCAGGCGCAGGTCGACGAGCAGCAGCGGCTTGCGCGCGGGGCGCGCCGGATCGATCCGCGCGTCGAGAAAGCCGCCGTCGCGCACGAGCGACGCGAACAGCGCGAGCTGGCCGACGGTGCGGCCGCGCTCGCCTTCGATGCGGGCGCGCGGCAGGCCCGTTTCGACGACGCAGCGCTCGATCAGGTCGTCGCCGAGCGCCATGATGTGGCGGCCGATCGCGTCGAGAAACGCGGCGCGGGCCTCGAGCGACGTTTCGCGATACGTGTCGAATGCGTCATCGGCGAGTGCGCAGGCCGTCTCCAGGTCGTGCAGGCTCGCGCCGCCGAAAGCGGGTTCGAGCCGCTCGCCGGTTGCGGCGGCGATCGCGTGGAGGGTGCCGTTCTGTCCGGCGACGGCGGACTGGCCGATCAGGAGCTGACCTGTGAGTTGCATGGTTTTCCTCGGAAAAAAACAGGGGCCGGGCGTAGGGCGCCCGGCCGAAGGGATCATGGGTAAGCGCGCGGGCGCGTCAGTCCTCGTCGTCGTCGAGTTGCAGCTTGTCGGCGCGCACGCCGGTATTCGCACCCCAGTAGTAGATGACGAGCGCGACGGCCGCGACGACGACCGTGTCGTACGGATGCGCAAGCTGGCCCGTGCCGCCGAAGCCGCCGAGATACGACAGCACGATCATCGCGGCATAGAACGCGATCAGCCACGCGGACGAGCGCACTTGCTCGGCGAGGTTCAGGTGCGCGGTCGGCACCCAGCGGCGGCACGCGAGATAGATGACGAACATCACGATCTGCAGGCCGAGCAGCCAGGACACCGTGCTCCAGCCCGACCAGTAGACGATCAGCGCGGCGATCACGAACGATGCGGGGCCGGTGATGCCGAACGCGCTGGCGCGGAACGGCCGCGGCAGGTCGGGTGCGGTGCGGCGGAGTGCGGCGACCGATACCGGCGCGACCGCATAGCTCAGCACCAGCGCGGCCGACACGATGTTGATCAGCGCTTCCCACGACGGGAACGGCAGCGTCCAGAAAATCGCGAGGCCGAACGTGAGCCACAGGCCCGCGCGCGGGATGCCCGACGCTTCGTCGACGCGCGTGAACACCTTGAAGAAGGTGCCCGTCTTCGCCCAGCCGTAGACGACACGCGGCGTCGCGTTCATGTAGATGTTGCCGCAGCCGCTCGGCGAGATCATCGCGTCGGCGACGACCATCACCGCGAGCCAGCCGACGCCGAGCGCCAGCGCGATGTCGCGGTACGGCAGCGAGAACGCCTTGCTCACGTCATGCCAGCCTGCGGCGAGCATGTCGGTGGGGATGCTGCCGATGAACGCGAGCTGCAGCAGCACGTAGATCAGCGTCGACAGCAGGATCGACAGGATCAGCGCGATCGGGATCGTGCGCTGCGGATTGCGCACTTCGCTCGCGACCGACACGATCGGCGTGAGTCCGAGGTACGCGAAGATGATGCCGCCCGCGGACACGGCCATCTCGATGCCCGGCATGCCGAACGGCGCGAAGCCCTGGATCGTCAGGTTCGCGGGCTTGAAGAACGTGAACAGCACCGCGATCACCGCCAGCGGCACGATGAACTTGAAGATGCTGATGATGTTGTTCGCCTTCGCGAACGTCTTCACGCTCGAATAGTTCAGGTAAAAGAAGAAGCACAGCAGCGCGGCCTGCACGAGCCAGCCGAGCGTGGTCGGGTCGCTCGATCCTTCGACGGTCAGCCCCGGAAACCACGCGGCCGCATACTGGCGCGCGGCGACGACTTCGATCGCGATCAGGCTCGAAAAGGCGATCAGCGTGATGAAGCCCATCAGGTAGCCGAGCAGCGGGCCGTGCGAGAACACCGGGTAGCGGACCACGCCGCCCGCGCGCGGCAGCGCGGCGCCGAGTTCGCAGTAGACGATGCCGAGCAGCAGCACCGCGAAGCCGCCGAGCAGCCACGAGAAGATGCCGGCCGGGCCCGCGATCGTCGACACGTGACTCGCGGCGAACAGCCACCCCGAACCGAAAATCGCGCCGAGACCGATGAACGTGAGATCGGTCAGCGACAGCTGTTTCTTGAACTTGCCGTGACCCGCGTCGGGGTGCGCGGAACGGGAAAGCGGGACAGACGGGTGAGCGTTGCCTTGGCCTGGCATGGGCTTGTCTCCTAGGGGGAATATCGGCACAGGCTTGAGGTGCGCCGCGCTCCGACGGAGCAGCGGCGCTTGCCTGCCGGCCGGCGGCGCCCGGTTCGAACGACCGGGGCGGGCTGCGGGGCGTTCACACGCGGCGCGGGCAGGCGCCGGTGCGAACGGGCCCGCAGGCCATGCCGGACCGGAGACGGCGGCGCGCTGGGGGGAAAGCCCGCGCGCCGCCGCAGGGGGTGTCGATCAGAGACCGACGTCGGGCAGTGCCGGGCGCGTTTCGAGCGCCTTCGCGACGATGGCCTTCACTTCCGCGAGCGTGTCGCCCTGCAGCGCGAGGCGCGGCGGACGCGTGATCGCGCTGCCGCGGCCGACCAGCTCTTCGCACAGCTTGATGCACTGCACGAGGTCGGGGCGTGCGTCGAGGTGCAGCAGCGGCATGAACCAGCGATACAGCGCGAGCGCTTCGTCGAAACGCTTCTGCTTCGCGAGGCGGAACAGCGTTTCGCCTTCCTTCGGGAACGCGTTCGACATGCCCGACACCCAGCCTTCGGCGCCGACGGCGATGCTCTCGACCACGACGTCGTCGAGGCCCGCGAACAGCACGAAGCGATCGCCGACCGCGTTGCGCAGGTCGATGAAGCGGCGCGTATCGCCCGACGAATCCTTGAAGCAGACGATGTTCTCGCAATCCTGCAGCGCGATCAGCACGTCGGGCGTCACGTCGTTCTTGTAGATCGGCGGGTTGTTGTAGACCATCACCGGCAGGTCGGTGCTCGTCGCGACCGCGCGGAAGTGCGCGGCGGTTTCGTGCGGCTTGGCCGAGTAGACCAGCGCGGGCATCACCATCACGCCGTCGACACCGACGCGCTGGGCTTCACGCACCGTGTTGCGCGCGAATTCGGTCGTGAATTCGGCGATGCCGGCGATCACCGGAATCTTGCCGCCGGCCGCGTCGCGTGCGGCCTCGATCACCTGGAGCTTCTCGTTCGTCGACAGCGACGTGTTTTCGCCGACCGTGCCGCAGACCACGAGGCCCGACACGCCGTCGTTCACCAGGTTCTTCACCACGCGGTGCGTGGCGTCGATGTCGAGGGAAAAGTCCGGCTTGAACTGGGTGCTGACGGCCGGGAAAACCCCGGTCCACTGAATGGCGTTTCGGCTCACTTCAATCTCCTACGTGTTTGTATCGGTCGGCCGACAGGTGTCGGTGTGGCAACCAGTATCGCCGCGCAAATGCCCATCACGCTTGAGTCGTATCGCGGAGCAAAATGACGAAATCGGCACAGTGGCCGGACGGCGCGGGAAGGGCGCTTCGCACTATGCCGATTTCGTCGTCGTCCTCATCGAAAAGCCACAAGCGGGCGGACGCGCGACGGAGGAAGCTGTGCTCCTTTCCCCACTTCGGACGGCTCATGATGAAGCGCATCCAGATCATCGATTCGCACACGGGCGGCGAACCCACGCGGCTCGTCGTGTCCGGCTTTCCCGCGCTCGGCAGCGGCACGATGGCCGAGCGCCGCGACGTGCTCTCGCGCGAGCACGACCGTTACCGCACCGCATGCATTCTCGAACCGCGCGGCAGCGACGTGCTGGTCGGCGCGCTGCTGTGCGAACCCGTGTCGCCCGATGCGGCGGCCGGCGTGATCTTCTTCAACAATAGTGGCTATCTCGGGATGTGCGGGCACGGCACGATCGGCGTCGTGCGCACGCTGCACCATATGGGGCGCATCGCGCCCGGCGTGCACCGGATCGAAACGCCCGTCGGCACCGTCGAGGCGACGCTGCACGACGACCTGTCGGTCAGCGTGCGCAACGTGCCCGCGTATCGCCATGCAAAGGGCGTCGCGCTCGACGTGCCGGGTTACGGCCCCGTAAAGGGCGACATCGCGTGGGGCGGCAACTGGTTCTTCCTGATCAGCGACCACGGGCAGCGCGTCACCGGCGACAACGTCGCGGCGCTCACCGCGTATGCGTCGGCCGTGCGCGAAGGGCTCGAACGCGCGGGCATTACCGGCGCGAACGGCGGCGAGATCGACCATATCGAGCTGTTCGCCGACGATCCCGAACACGACAGCCGCAGCTTCGTGCTGTGCCCGGGCCTCGCGTACGACCGTTCGCCGTGCGGCACCGGCACGAGCGCGAAGCTCGCGTGCCTCGCGGCCGACGGCAAGCTCGCGCCGGGCGCGGTGTGGCGGCAGGCGAGCGTGATCGGCAGCGTGTTCCACGCGAGCTACGAGCAGGCCGAAGGCGGCATCGTGCCGACGATCCGCGGCAGCGCGCACCTGAGCGCGGAAGCGACGCTGCTGATCGAGGAAGACGATCCGTTCGGCTGGGGTATCGCGCCGTGAGCGACACGAAGACGGATGTCGTCGTGATCGGCGCCGGCATCGTCGGCGCGGCGTGCGCGCACGAACTCGCGCAGCGCGGGCTGCGCGTGCTCGTCGTCGACGACGCGAGCGGCGGTGCAACCGGCGCGGGCATGGGGCACCTCGTCGCGATGGACGACAACGCGGCCGAACTCGCGCTCAGCCATTACTCGATCGAGCTGTGGCGCGCGCTGAGCGGCGAAATGCCCGACGGTTGCGCGTACCGCAACTGCGGCACGTTGTGGCTCGCGGCCGATGCGCACGAAATGGATCTGGCGCGCGCGAAGCAGGTAGCGCTGGCCGCGCACGGCGTCGCGGGCGAACTGATCGACGCGGCGACGCTCGCGCAACTGGAACCGATGCTGCGTGCCGGCCTTGGCGGTGCGCTGAAGATTCCCGGCGATGCGATCCTTTATGCGCCAGTCACCGCGAACTGGCTGCTGCAGCGCGCGCCGCGCATCACGTTGCGGCGCGACCGGGCCGTCGCAGTCGATGGCCCGAGCGTGACGCTCGCGAGCGGCGACACGCTGCGCGCGGAGCGGGTGGTCGTCGCCAACGGCGTTGCCGCGCGCACGCTGCTGCCCGAACTGCCGCTGCGCCCGAAAAAGGGCCATCTGCTGATTACCGACCGCTATCCGGGCCAGGTGTCGCACCAGCTCGTCGAGCTGGGCTATGCGGCGAGCGCGCATGCGAGCGACGGCACGTCGGTCGCGTTCAACGTGCAACCGCGGCCGACCGGCCAGTTGCTGATTGGTTCGTCGCGCCAGTTCGACACCGAGGACGCGCAAGTCGAGCCGCCTGTGCTCGCGCGCATGCTGCGCCGCGCGGTGGGCTATCTGCCCGACCTGGCCGACCTGAACGGGATCCGCGCATGGACGGGGTTCCGTTCCGCAAGCCCCGACGGGCTGCCGCTGCTCGGCGAGCATCCGGCGCGGCCGGGCGTGTGGCTCGCGGTCGGGCATGAAGGGCTCGGCGTGACGACCGCACCGGGCAGCGCGCGGCTCGTTGCCGCGCTGATGGCCGGCGAGCGGCCGCCCATCGATATCGAACCGTATTTGCCGGGACGCTTCCTGACCGCGTCCCCCGTAGCCGGAGCGCTGACATGAAACGACCCCCACGCTCACTTCGCTCGCTGTCGACCGGAGTTGGCGCTGCAGCGCTTACTCCGGTCCCATGCACGGCGCCCCTCGCGGGGGCCGTCAGCCCCCTTGGGGCGGCCCAGCGGAGGCTGACATGATCATTCATCTGGACGGCCGCGCGCTGACGGTGGCCGACGGTGCGACCGTCGCGGCTGCCGTCGCGGCGAGCGGCGACGACACGACGCGCGTGTCGTGCACGGGCGCGGCGCGTGCGCCGTTTTGCGGAATGGGCATTTGCCAGGAGTGCAGGATGACGATCGACGGCCGGCGCCGGCTGGCTTGCCAGACGCTGTGCCGCGACGGGATGCAGGTGGAGCGCACGCGATGAAACAGGAACGACTGAGCGTCGATGTCGCAATCGTCGGCGCGGGCCCGGCCGGGCTGTCGGCCGCGCGTGCCGCCGCGCGCAGCGGTGCGACGGTTGCGATCGTCGACGACAACCCGCGGGCGGGCGGGCAGATCTGGCGGCAAGGCGCAGCGGCAACGCCGGCGCCGGCTGCCGCCGAGCGGCTCGCCGTATTGCGGCAGCCGAACGTCACGCATCTCGCGGCGACGCGCATCGTCGCCGAAACGCAGCCGGGCACGCTGCTGCTCGAAGACGACGAACGCGGGCTGCTGCTCGATTTCAGGACGCTGATTCTCTGCTGCGGCGCACGCGAGCTGCTCCTGCCGTTTCCGGGCTGGACGCTGCCGGGTGTCACCGGTGCGGGCGGCTTGCAGGCGCTGATCAAGTACGGCCTCGATGTGCGCGGGCAGCGCACGGTGATCGCAGGCAGCGGCCCGTTGCTGCTGGCGAGCGCCGCGACGGCCCGACAGACCGGCGCGCGCGTGTCGCACGTGCTCGAACAGGCCGCATGGGGCAGCGTCGCCGGTTTCGGAGCGGGGCTGTGGCGCTGGCCGTTGAAGCTCGCGCAGGCCGCGAAGCTCGTCACGGCCGCCTATCGGCCCGATGCGCATGTCGTCGAAGCGTTCGGCGACAAGCGGCTCGAACGCGTGCGGATTCGTCAGGGCGATCGCGAGTTCGACGTCGACTGCGACCGGCTCGCGTGCGGCTTCGGCCTCGTGCCGAATACCGTGCTGCCGAGTCATCTCGGCTGCCGGATCGACAACGGTGCGGTGGCGGTCGATGCGCACCAGCGTACGAGCCGCGACGGGGTTTTCGCGGCGGGCGAGTGCACGGGCGTCGGCGGCAGCGAGCTGGCGATGGTCGAAGGCGAGATCGCCGGTTTGGCGGCGACCGGGCAGACGGCGCAGTTGGCTGCGCTGGTTACGCAGCGAGCGCACTGGCAGGCTTTTGCGGATGCCGTGCGCGAGCGTTTCGCGATCCGCGAGCCGATCCGCCGGCTTGCGCGGCCCGATACGCTGCTGTGCCGGTGCGAAGACGTGCGTTTCGATGCAGTCGCGCAAGCGCCGGGCTGGACGGCCGCGAAACTGCAGTCACGTTGCGGGATGGGCGCGTGCCAGGGCCGTGTGTGCGGCGCGGCCGCGCAGGCACTGTTCGGCTGGACGCCGCCCATACCGCGCACGCCGCTCGTGCCCGCGCGGGTCGGCACGCTGATGCTGGACGGCACGGTGTCCTGCGACGGCGCGTGACGTGATGCATCGCGGCGTCGTGGTGGCTCGGCCCGGTTGACGCCGGGCCGAGCCACATTCAATCCGCCTTCACTTTCTCCCATCCGCCGACCTGCGGTGCCGCACAGGCACGCAGGCATTCGATCGTCGCGGCCACGGCCGCGCGATTCGCACTATCGGGGTGCCAGTACATCGACACCGCGCCCTGGCCTTCGAGCTGCATCGGCAGGATCCGGATCGCGTTCAATTGCGCGAAGCGCTGCGCGGCGCGATGCGACGCGACGCCGAGCAGGTCGGTGTTGTTCAGCAGCGTGAGATTGAGGATCGACGAATTCGATTCGACGCAGTGCGGCGGCCGCACGCGGCCGGCGGCCGTCAGCGCGGCCTCCAGCGCGTTGTGCACGGGCGTGCCCGATGGCCACACGATCCACGAGTAAGCGAGCACGTCGTCCCAGCCGACCGACGCCGCACCGGCGAGCGCGTGGCCAGGCCGCGCGACGAACACGACCGGATCGACGTACAGCGCTTCCGCATGCAGCAGCGGATCGACGGATGTCGACCCCGAGCGGCCCACGACGATATCCAGTTCGCTGCGCGCGAGCTGCGGCATCAGCTGGTTCATCGTGCTTTCGGTCATCCGAACCTGCGCGCGCGGCATCCGTTTCAACAGCTGCGATACCGCGAGCGGCACAGTGTCGGCCGCCGCGACGCCCGACGTGCCGATCGTCACGAGGCCGCTACCGCCTTCCCGCAGGGCGGCCATGTCGTCACGCGCGACGTCGAGCTGCGCTTCGACGCGGCGGGCATGCTCGATCAGCGCTTCGCCATAGGGCGTCGGGCGCAGGCCGCGCGCATGCCGCTCGAACAGCGGCAGCCCGACATCCTCTTCCAGTTCCTTCAGCCATTTCGACAGCGCGGGCTGCGTGGTCGCAAGCGCCACCGCCGACTGGCTCAGATTGCCGGTGCCGGCAAGGCTCAACAGTACCTGCAGGTGCCGCAGTCGCAGCCGGTGGGTCCAGTCCATCGCACGCCTCGTCGCGAGTAGGTATATCCAAAACTATATGGATTAGATGATTTGATCATTTTACCGGGTATGTCTGGGTCGAATATAAATCAGCTAACGGACTGCTGCACGGTCCTTGCCCCGACATAGCGCCGACGCCGATCGGCCGACTCCAAGGAGACATCATGACGACCCAGCCGGACGCGTCGCGCGCCGCCTACTACGCACGGATCGCCGAGCAACGCCTGGCGCCGTTGTGGGAATCGCTGCACAACCTCGTGCCGAAATCCCCGCAGCCGGCCGCGCAGGCAGCGATCTGGAAGTACGCGCAGGTGCGCGACCTCGTGATGCAGGCCGGCAGCGCGATCAGCGCGGAAGAAGCCGTGCGCCGCGTGCTGGTGCTGGAGAACCCCGGGTTGCCGGGCAAGTCGAGCATGACGCCGACCTTGTACGCGGGCCTGCAGCTGATCCTGCCGGGCGAGATCGCGCCGAGCCACCGGCATACGCAGTCGGCGCTGCGCTTCATCGTCGAAGGGTGCGGCGCGTGGACGGCCGTGAACGGCGAGCGCACGACGATGCATCCGGGCGACTTCATCATCACGCCGTCGTGGGCGTGGCACGACCACGGCAACCCGTCGGAGGAAGAGGGCGGCGAGCCGGTCGTGTGGCTCGACGGGCTCGACATTCCGCTGCTCGCGAATCTCGACGCAGGCTTCGCGGAGAACTACCCGGAAGCCGTGCAGCCCGTGAATCGCCCGGAAGGTGACAGCTTCGCGCGCTTCGGTCACAACATGGTGCCGGTGCGGCATCGCGTGAGCGATCCGTCGTCGCCGGTGTTCAGCTATCCGTATGCTCGCACCCGCGAGGCGCTTGACGCGCTGTACCGGAACGGCGAGCTCGACGCGTGGGACGGCGTGAAGCTGCGCTACGTGAACCCCGCGACGGGGGGCTGGCCGATGCCGACGATCGCCACCTTCATGCAGTTCCTGCCTGCCGGCTTCGACGGCCGCACGTACCGCAGCACCGACGCGATGATCTACTGCGTCGTCGAAGGCAGCGGCACCGCGCACATCGGCGGCAACGCATTCGAATTCGAGCCGCACGACATCTTCGTCGCGCCGTCGTGGGCGCCCGTGCGGCTGTCGGCGTCGTCCGACAGCGTGCTGTTCAGCTATTCCGACCGGCCCGTGCTGTCCGCGCTGAACCTGCTGCGCGAAGCGCGCGACTGACGCCGGCCGCTTTCAACGATTCGTTTCCCGATTCCCGTTTTCCGCGCGCCGTCGCTGCGGTGCGCCCCTTCATTCGTATTTACGCAGGAGCCATTCATGACTTTCGTTTTCCCGCCCGAAGCGCCCGTGGCACTCCCCGTCGCCGGCAGCGATGCGCAGTTCGCGGTACGCCGCGTCTATTGCGTCGGCCGCAACTACGCGGCCCATGCACGCGAAATGGGCTTCGATCCCGATCGCGAGCCGCCGTTCTTCTTCTGCAAGCCGGCCGATTCGATCGTGCCGGTCGCATACGGCGAGACGCTCGATCTCGCGTACCCGTCGCAGACGCAGAACTATCACTACGAAGCCGAACTCGTCGCGGTGATCGGCAAGGGCGGCTCGGACATTCCGCTCGAGCACGCGCTCGAACACGTGTGGGGCTATGCGGTCGGCCTCGACATGACGCGCCGCGACCTGCAGATGAAGATGCGCGAAATGGGCCGGCCGTGGGAAATCGGCAAGGCGTTCGACCGCTCGGCACCGATCGGGCCCGTGCATCCGGCAAGCGACGTCGGTCATTTCGAGCAGGGCGGCCTGTGGCTGACCGTCAACGGCGCAACGAAGCAGACGAGCGACGTGTCGCACCTGATCTGGTCGGTTGCGGAAACGGTGGCCGACCTGTCGAAGTTCTTCCGCCTCGAACCGGGCGACGTGATCTTCACGGGCACGCCCGAAGGCGTCGGCGCGGTGGTCGCGGGCGACGTGATGAAGGTCGGCGTCGAACGGCTCGGCGAACTGACCGTGCGCGTGGTCTGACGCATCTTGATCGAAAGGCGACATCGTGCAACTGCATAGCTTCTTCAACAGTTCGACATCCTACCGGGTGCGCATCGCGCTCGCGTTGAAAGGGCTGTCGTACGACACGCTGCCGGTGAACATCCGCACCGGCGAGCATCGCGACGCGGCCTACGTCGCGAACGTGAACCCGTCGGCCGCGGTGCCGGCGCTGGTCGACGGGGAATTCCGTCTCGGCCAGTCGCTCGCGATCCTCGATTACCTCGACCAGATCCAGCCGACGCCTCGACTGATTCCGCTCGAACCGCACCATCGCGCCCGCGTGCTGGAACTCGCGGCGCTGATCGCATGCGACATCCATCCGGTCAACAACCTGCGCGTGCTGCGCTATCTCGACAGCGAGCTGAAGGTCACGCCGCAGCAGAAGACCGCGTGGTACCGGCACTGGATCGCGGAAGGGATGGCCGGCGTCGAGCGGCTGCTCGCGCGCGCGGACGAGGGCCCGTGGTGCTTCGGCGACACGCCGACGCTCGCCGACGTATGCCTCGTGCCGCAGGTCGCAAATGCATTGCGGATGGATTGCGACCTGAGTGCGTATCCGCGCAGCCTCGCGGTGTTTGAACACGCGCGGCACGACCCGGCGTTCGAGGCCGCACAACCGCAGCGGCAACCGGATTACGTCGCGTAACACGAAGCAGGAGACAGACATGGGCGAGACAAAACATAACGGCCGGCGCGTGCTGGTGATCGGCGGCGGAATCGGCGGGCTCGCGACGGCGCTCGCGCTCGCGCGCCAGGGCATTCGCGTGAAGCTGCTCGAACAGGCAGATCAGATCGGCGAGATCGGCGCGGGGATCCAGCTCGCGGCGAATGCATTCAACGCGCTCGACGCGCTCGGTGTCGGCGAGGCCGCGCGCGGCCGGGCCGTGTTCACCGACTGGCTGCAGCTGATGGATGCGGTCGATGCGCGCGAGGTTGCGCGCATCGATACGGGCGCCGCGTACCGCGAGCGCTTCGGCAATCCGTATGCGGTGATTCATCGCGCGGACATTCACCTGTCGATCTACGAGGCGGTCAAGGATCATCCGCTGATCGAATTCCGCACGAGCACGCAGGTGTGCGCCTTCGAGCAGGACGGCAACGGCGTGACCGTGACCGACCAGCACGGCGAACGGTATCGCGCCGATGCGGTGATCGGCTGCGACGGCGTGAAATCCGCGATCCGTCATGCGCTGATCGGCGATGTGCATCGCGTGACGGGCCACGTCGTGTATCGCGCGGTGGTCGACGTCGACAACATGCCGCAGGACCTGCAGATCAATGCGCCGGTCGTGTGGGCCGGCCCGCACTGCCATCTCGTCCACTATCCGCTGCGCGGCGGGCGGCAGTACAACCTCGTCGTCACGTTCCACAGCCGCGAGCAGGAAACCTGGGGCGTGCGCGAGGGCAGCAAGGAGGAAGTGTTGTCGTACTTCGACGGCATCCATCCGCTGCCGAAGCAGATGCTCGACCGGCCGACGTCGTGGAAGCGCTGGGCGACCGCCGATCGCGATCCGGTCGAACGCTGGAGCGCGGGTCGTGCGACGGTGCTCGGCGACGCCGCGCATCCGATGACGCAATACATCGCGCAGGGCGCGTGCCAGGCGCTCGAGGATGCAGTGACGCTCGGTGCGGCCGTGGCCCGGACCGACGGCGACTTCGAAGCCGCATTCGCACTGTACGAGCGCGCACGGATTCCGCGCACCGCGCGCGTGCTGTATTCGGCGCGCGAGATGGGGCGGATCTATCACGCGAAGGGCGTCGAGCGGCAGGTGCGCAACGGGCTCTGGGTCGGCCGTACGCAGACGCAGTTCTTCGACGCGCTCGACTGGCTGCACGGCTGGCGTGCGGAGGATTGCCTGAAGTCCGTCGCGTAACGCGGCGCGGTTGGCCCGATTCCGGCGGCGGCATTTCAACGATACGACGCGCGACCGCCTTCCTGGAGGAGACACCATCATGGCCGATACGCTGTTCATCGACGTCAGCGAATGGATCGACCGGCATCGCGTTGCGCCGTTTCAAGCCGCGATCGTCGTCCTGTGCTTTCTGATCGTCGCGATCGACGGTTTCGATACCGCATCGATCGGTTTCATCGCCCCCGTCATCCGCGCGGAATGGGGGCTGTCGCCCGCGCAGCTCGCGCCGGTGTTCGGCGCGGGGCTCGCGGGGCTGATGGCCGGCGCGCTCGTGTTCGGGCCGTTCGGCGACCGGTTCGGCCGCAAGCGGCTGCTGCTCGCCTGCGTGGCGTGCTTCGGCATCGCGAGCGCCGCGTCGGCGAGTGCCGGCGGCCTGACCGAGCTGATCGCGTGGCGCTTCGTGACCGGGCTCGGGCTCGGCGGCGCGATGCCCAATGCGATCACGCTGACGTCCGAGTACTGTCCGGCGCGGCGCCGCTCGCTGCTGGTGACGACGATGTTCTGCGGCTTCACGATCGGCTCGGCACTCGGCGGGCTCGCGGCCGCGTCGCTGATCGAGCACTACGGCTGGCGTGCGGTGCTCGTCGTCGGCGGGGCCGCGCCATTGCTGCTCCTGCCGGTGCTCGCGTGGCGGCTGCCGGAATCGGTGCGCTATCTCGTCAATCAGGGTGCACCTTCCGAGCGGATTGCGGCAATGCTGGGACGCATCGCGCCGGATCCGCATCTTCGGAGCGCGTCATTCACCGCGCCCGCCGGCAAGCCGGCCGGTTCGCCGCTCGGCCGCCTGTTCAGGGCCGACCTGCTGCGCGGCACGCTGCTGCTGTGGCTCACGTTCTTCATGAGCCTGCTCGTGATCTACCTGCTGTCGAGCTGGCTGCCGACGCTGCTGCGCACGACCGGCGCGACGCTGCAGACGGCCGCGCGCGTGACCGCGATGTTCCAGGTCGGCGGCACGCTCGGCGCGATCGTCCTCGGCGGGCTGATGGACCGCTTCGATCCGCATCGCGTACTGGCCTGCAGCTACGCGGCGGCCGGCGTATTCGTCGCCGCGATCGGCGTGTTTGCCGCGTCGCCGTGGAGCGCCGCGCTGGCCGTGTTCGCGGCCGGTTTCTGCGTATCGGGTTCGCAGGTCGGCGCGAATGCGCTGTCGGCCGCGTTCTATCCGACCGAGTGCCGCACCACCGGCGTGAGCTGGGCGAACGGGATCGGCCGTGGCGGCTCGGTCGTCGGATCGATGGCGGGCGGCGCGATGCTGGCGATGGGCGTGCCGTTGTCGACGGCGTTTGCCGTCGTCGCGGCGCCGTGCGTGATCGCGGGGATTGCGGTGTTGGCGCTCGGCGTGGTGCGTGTCGATGCGGCGCGCATGCCCGCCGCGAAGGCGATGGCGGGCGAGCAGGCCTGAACGAAGGAGGGCGCAAGGCCGCCTGTCGGAAAGTGGCAAGGTTCGACGTTATATGAATTGATATAATATTGATTCTTTAACTGTCTTTCTGCGCCGATGAACGACGATCTTTCCGGCGGGTTGCCGGAACCCGCCCAGATGCGCGCGGCCGCCGAATCGGCCTGCGCGCTGCTCAAGGTGCTGTCGAATCCCGACCGGCTGCTGCTGCTCTGCGAACTGTCCCAGGGCGAGCGCTGCGTGAGCGATCTCGAGACAGCGCTGGATATCCGCCAGCCGACGCTGTCGCAGCAGCTCGGCGTGTTGCGGGACAACGCGCTGGTTCGCACGCGCCGCGACGGCAAGAACATCCACTATTCGCTCGACAGCCCGGCCGCGATTGCGGTGATGGGCGTGCTGTACGAGCAATTCTGCGGCCCGGCCGCGAAGGGGCGGCGCGATGCAGCTTGATGCGCTTCATTTCACGCCGTGGCTGTCGCTGGCCGGCGGCGTACTGATCGGGCTCGCGGCAGCGTGGCTCGTTGCGTTCAACGGCCGGATTGCCGGCATCAGCGGCATCGTCGGCGGTCTGTTCGCGGCACACGCGGGCGAGCGCGACTGGCGCGCCGGGTTCGTCGCCGGGCTGATCGCCGCACCGCTCGTGATGCACGTCGCCGGGAACAGCCTGACGCCGCAGGTCGATGCAGGCTGGGTCGAACTGGTGGCGGCCGGGCTACTGGTCGGAGTCGGCACGCGGTACGCGGGCGGCTGCACGAGCGGCCACGGTGTGTGCGGGATGTCGCGCGGTGCGCTGCGTTCGGTGGTCGCGACGGTGGTCTTCATGGTCGCAGGCTTCGTGACCGTCTTCGTGCGACGGCACGTGCTGGGAGGCTGACATGCAGGCAGGATTCGCATTTCTCGCGGGGTTGCTGTTCGGCGTCGGCCTCATCGTGTCGGGCATGGCCAATCCGCAGAAGGTGCTCGGCTTTCTTGACCTGGCGGGCCGCTGGGATCCGTCGCTCGCGTTCGTGATGGCCGGTGCGATGGGCGTGGCCGTGTTTGCGTTCGCATGGGCGAAACGCCGGACGCGGTCGTGGCTCGGTTTGCCGATGCAGTTGCCGGCCGTGCGGGCGATCACCGTGCGGCTGGTTGCCGGCAGTGCCGTGTTCGGCATCGGCTGGGGGATCGCCGGGTTCTGCCCGGGGCCCGCGATCGTGTCGATCGGCTTCGGATCGGCGAAGGGGATCGTGTTTGTCGCCGCGATGCTGGCAGGGATGGCGGTATTCGAGTGGGTCGAG
This sequence comes from Burkholderia sp. Ac-20345, assembly GCF_017104825.1. Lineage (NCBI taxonomy): Bacteria > Pseudomonadati > Pseudomonadota > Betaproteobacteria > Burkholderiales > Burkholderiaceae > Burkholderia > Burkholderia sp. Ac-20345. The sequence goes on from NZ_JAAGPO010000028.1 coordinate 19,403, forward strand.
CGTCGCAGGAGTGCGCGTTGATGCCGTGAACGCTGCGTGCGAGGGAGGCTGCGGCGGTTGATTGGGTGGAGGTCGGTCGATCTGCATGCTCGCGGCCGAACCGGATCGCGTCAGATCTCCATCGGATGATGCGGTGTCAGCCTGACGCTTCTCCAAGACACCGCAAGTCCCGATTTCAGGAATGCTCGCGCACACGATGGCCGCCGCGCATCCTCTCGGATAGCCAGCGTAGGGCCGCACGCCATCCCGCGAGCACGCCGGGCTGTCCGTCCGGCTCCACGACCGCCGTGCTGACCGCGCCCGTGCCGCCGGCCGACAGCGCGACGTGGCCGGCCATCTCGAACGTCAGGCATTCACCTTCGTCGAGCAGGCGGCGAATGTGCTGCGGCGTGTCGGGCAGCCAGTCGAGCCCGCCGTGGCGCAGCGTGACCGCCAGCGCGCCATCGAGCACGATCACCTGGCTGCCCTTGTCGTACCACGCAAAGTGGCTTTGCCCGGCGTCGAGCCGGATGTGATGCGTCTGCATGGCGATTCCCTTTCCCCGGTTGCGCGGCCTCGCGACGGCGAGGCGACAGCGTGCAATCAGGTTAGGGAAACGGGCACTTGCACGACAGATTCAGGGGCCGGGAATCTGTTGCGGTGCAGACGGCGATTTTGCGTCGCTGTATCGGTGGGTTTCCCCGGAATCTGTATCTGGCGTGCGATTGGCCGCGCGGGCACGATCGGCTGCATGACACCTTTCACCGATTCATCCCGCCCGCCATTGCCGATGGACGGCGAGCCGCTTTACGAACGGCTCGCCGAGCATTACCGCCGCATCATCGCGGCCGGCACGCTGTCGCCCGGCGACCGGATGCCGTCGGTGCGCGCATTCATGGCACAGCACGGCGTGAGTCTGTCGACCGCGATCCAGGCGTTCCGGCGGCTCGAGGATACGGGCTGGTGCGAGGCGAAGCCGCGCTCCGGCTACTTCGTGCGGCGCCGCGCGGCGGTCGCGCTCGAAACGCTGCCGGAAAGCGACGGGCCGCCGCTGAGCGTCGAGCCGCCGTTCGCGGGCCTGCACGAACGCGTGTCGCGCGTGATCGATCGCGCCAACGCGGCGCCCGATGCGCTGAATCTCGGCGGTGCCTCCGCGCTGGCCACGCTGTATCCGGCCGAGCGCCTGCAGGCGCTCGCGATTCGGCTGTTGCGGCGCAAGCCCACGCTGCTGACTGATGCGGGGCCCGTCGGCGGTTCGCCCGAGTTCCGGCAGACGATGGCCAAGCGCGCGCTGTCGTACGGCGTGACGGTGGCGCCGGACGACGTGATGTCGACGAGCGGCGGCGTCGATGCCGTGAATCTCGCATTGCGCGCGGTGGCGCGCCCCGGCGACACGATCGCGATCGAATCGCCGGCGTTCTTCGGCTTGATCCAGTTGCTGGAAAGCCTCGGCTTGCGCGCGCTCGAAATTCCGGCCAGCCCGACGACCGGCCTTTCGATCGAGGCGCTCGAAGTGGCGCTGACCGCGTACCCGGACATTCGGGCCGTGGTCGTCGTGCCGAACCTGCAGAACCCGCTCGGCTGCGTGATGCCCGACGAGCGCAAGGCCGCGCTCGTCTCGCTCTGTTCGCGCCACGGCGTGGCCGTGATCGAGGATGAGCCTTATCGCGAACTCGTCGAGGCGCCGCAGGCGGTCAAGCCGGTGAAGGCATGGGACCGCGACGGCACGGTGATCTACTGCCCGTCGTTCAACAAGGTGCTGGCCCCTGGGATGCGGCTTGGCTGGATCAGCGCGGGGCGCTGGCATGCGCGCGTGAAGATGCTGAAGTTCGCGCACAGCCGACACAACGCCGCGTTGCTGCAGGCCGTTGCGGCCGAATTCGTTGGTTCGGGCGCGTTCGATCGCCATCTGCACCGGTTCCGCGAACAGTTGCGTGTGCAGCGCGACGTGACGATCGACGCGATTGCACGGCATTTTCCGGCCGGCACCCGGATGAACCAGCCGCCTGGCGGGATGCTGCTGTGGATCGCGCTGCCGGACGGCGTGCGCTCCGAGGCGCTGTTCGACGCCGCGCTGGCGCATGGGGTCAGGATCGCGCCCGGTTCGATCTTCTCGAATTCCGACCGCTTCGACGGCTATATCCGGCTTGCTTGCACGCGCGTGTTCGATGCGGCGCACGAAGCGGCATTCGAAACGCTCGGCCGCCTCGTACGGGAAGCCACCGCGGCCACGTAAGCGCGGTGGCGACCGGCCGGGCTTGCGAATACGCAAGCCCGGCAGCTTTCCGAGCCATTGACGCGGCAAGCCGCCGCCATTTCATCGGCTGGCCGAGTGCGTGGCGAGGTGCTGGCGGATCAACGACAGGTAACGATCGCCGACCGAGAAATCGCGCGCGGCGCGCGGCCGTTCGGCCTGGCGCAGCGTGGCCGGTGCGCTCATGCCCAGATACCGGCAGACGGCGGACGGGAAGGGCTTGCGCGTATGCCCGAGCTGGCGAGCCGCGCGCTCGACGCGGGCATCGCCGACCTGGGCGCGGAGCCACGCCAGCACTTGGCGATCGGCTTCGTTGACGATACGGACCAGATGTTCCATCGCGCACCTCACTGTTCATAAATACAGTGCTGTAAATATAACCAGTGTTTGCGGCGACCGCAAGCGGGTGCGTGTGCGGCTGGCCGTTCGGCCAGGGTCAGCGAGCCGGCGCGGCGGTTCGCGTGATCCGGGCGGCAGGGGCAGCGGGCGCTACGGGAGCAGCAACCTTCGTATAGCGCGCGTCGGTCAACGTGCCGAGGAACGCGACGATATCGTCGATTTCCGCGTCGCTCAGCGCGGGCAGCGTGCCGGGCCGGCGGTTCATCGGCGTCGAGTTGACGTTGATGTTGCCTCGGTAGGCGGCCGGCACGTCGTCGAACGTTCTGGCCCCGTGATACCAGAAGCCCGGGTCGGTCGAGCGCGTGTTGTAGAACGCGACCGCGTCGCGCAGCGTCGTGAACACGCCGTTGTGCATGAATGTCTGCTTGACCGCGACGTTGCGCAGCCCCGGCGTGCGCAGGTAGGCGCACCATTGCGTCGGCTCGGGCCAGCGCAGCCGCCGTGCCGTGTCGCACAGCCCGTTGTCGAAATGGCGCGGATCGTGGTTCGCCGGCAGCGCGCGGTTGCGCGGCACCGCGATCGCGTCGTAGCCGAAATCGGTGAAGAGCGAACGTTCCGGGCGGCTCGATGTCTCCGACAGCGTATGGCAGCTCATGCAGTTGCCCTTGTCCGGATTCCGGAACAGCGCGAGGCCGCGCATCTCGGCCGGCGCGAGCGGCTTGCGCGTGCGCAGGAACGTGTCGAAGCGCGACGTGAACGGCGCCATCTCGTCGCTCTGCAGATAGGCCTCGACGGCCAGACCCATCGCACGCACCAGCTGTTCGGGATCGCGCCGCACCGGCGCGCCGAAGCGCGCGGCGAGATCGGGCGCGAGTTCGGTCGCGTCGATCTTGCGCAGCAGCGCGGCCGGCGACCGGTTGTTCATCTCGTTCGGATCGAACAGCGGCCCGCGGATCTGCTCGGCGAGCGTATCCGCGCGGCCGTCGCTGAACAGGCCGCCGAACGGCGACGGCGCGGGCGCATCGTCGTCCTGGTAAAAGTGGCGGCGCGGCACGTAGCGCACATAGAGCAGCGACGGCGCGTTGCGCTGGCTGAAACGCCCGGGCCGGCTGCCTTCCGGCACGCCCGGCCCCGCGAGCGAGGCGGCCGACAGCGTCGGCGCGAACGCTCGGCCCGGATCGTGGCAGCCCGCGCACGACATGCCGCGCGGCTCGGACAAGCGCGGATCGAAGAAGATCCGGCGGCCGAGCGCGACGAGCGTCGGGTCGGGCGCGAAGCGCGCGGTCGCCGCATCGATCTTGCCCGTCACCTGCGGCGTGCCGTTGCCGATCGTGTCGACGACTCGCGAAGGCGGCGCACCGGGAAGCAGGACCGTTTCGGCCGGTGCGGCGTGGGCCGCGAGCGCCAGGCCCGCGAACACGGCCGCGGCCAGCGTGCGCAGCGTTTGCCGGCCGCGAGCATGGCGGCCGTCATCTCGAACTTCTTCACTCACGGCGCAATGAACCCCGTCTTGTCGCAGGCGAGCGTCCTGCCCGACTGGTTGCACGACGCGAGCAGCTTGCCGGCCGCCGAATACGCGTGGAACACCCAGCCGGTCGCCGGGGTGTCGCGGCGCTCCATGATCAGGAAGCCGAAGCTGTTGTTGTGCGACAGCCGCTCGATCACGGCGCCCGGTGCGGGCGTCAGGCCGGCCGGGAACGGGTCGGGCAGCGCGACGTCGAGGTTGTCGCCGCCGTTGCCGGACACGATCGTCGCCGGATGCCCGGACGAGAAGTTGATCGCCTGGAAATCGTGCACGTGCCCGTGCAGCGCGACGTGCACGCCGGGCGGGTAGTACGCCTGCGCGTTGAGGCTCGACATCACCGACTGCAGCGCGAGGTTGCCCGGCGCGGGCGTGCTGCCGGCGATCGGCGCGAACGCGAGGATCGGATGATGGTTCGTGAAGATCGTCGTCGTCATGCCGGCCTTCGACGCGAGGGCGGCGACCGTCTGGAACTGCTTCTGGTAGATGCCGAATTGCGCGTCGGTGGTCTTGAGCGGCGTGCGGCCGACCTTCGCGGTGTCGAACACGATCACCTGCGAGCCGCTGCCGAGCGACACCGCATAGGGCTCCGAGTAGTTCGCGTTGTTGTCGTTGGCCGGTTCGTCACACGAGCGCGCGGCCGTATACGGGCGCGGATCGAGGAAGCGGAACCACCCCTGGCCTGCGCGCGCGCACTCCTCGTGGTTGCCGCGCACGACGACCCACGGCGCCTTCGCGAGCAGCGGCGCGGCCGGGCGGAACAGGTCGGCCTGCCACGTATCCCAGCCATAGCCCCACGGGCTGTCCTTGCAGCCGGCGATGTCCGGCGGGCAGGCGTTCTCGCGATAGTGGTAGTCGCCGATGTGCATCACCAGGTCGGGCGACAGCTTCGCGACGCTGGCCGCGATCGTGTCGAGCGGCCAGACCGACGCGTCGTTGCACGCCTTGCGGCAGCCGGTGTCGGCGATGATCGCGATGCGTTGCGGCTGCGCCTTCGGCAACGGCAGTGTGCGGCCCGCGACGCTCGCCGCCTGCGCGCCGGCCGGCAGCGTCATCTCGCAGACGGATACCGGGAAGCTCGACGGCTTCGAATCGGACGGGTCGCTGGCGGTCGGCCGCTGGGCGATGGTCGCGGCGCCCGCGCGTACGGACATGCGCGACAGCTTGCCGTCGACGGTCAGTTGCGGGCACAGCGGATCGCTGGCCGACGCGGGCGTGTAGTTCGTGATGACGCGTGCGATTGCCTGGTTCGACTCGCCGATCTCGACCCATGCGGCCTGGACGTTGACCGACGCACTCGCCGGATCGGCGGGCGAATCGATGTGGTTCGAGCACGCCGATAGCGCGGCGAGGGCAACAAGGGGAGCGCAGCGCACGAGCAGCGCGCGCGTGAGGAGTCGTCGCATGGGAGGCACCGTAGGAAAGTCGTCAACGATACGCAGCGCGAATGTAAGAAATGTGAAAAGAACGGGGCGCGATGGGGGATCGTACGCGGGCCGGGCGTCGACATTGCGGCGGCAGGTCGCGACCGGGGGGCCTTGACCTCAAGCCGGCTTGAAGCAGCAAAGTGCGAGGCACGATCAACGAACCAGAAGGGGAATCGACGATGGAAACCAGCCGGCCCAACGATGAACAATCCGCGCTATGGAACGGCCCGTCGGGGCGCGCCTGGGTTGATACGCAGGCGTCGATCGACCGGATGTTCGAACCGCTGGAAAAGTTGCTCGTGGATGCGGCGGCCGCGTCGTCCGCGCGCAGCGTGCTCGATGTCGGCTGCGGCACGGGTGCGGTCACGATCGCGATCGCGCGGCGGCTCGGGGCGGACGCGCAATGCACGGGCATCGATATCTCGGCCCGGATGATCGACGCCGCGCAAGCGCGCGCCGAACGCAGCGGCGTTCACGCCCGTTTCGTGCGTGCGGATGTGCAGACGCACGCGTTCGAGCCCGCGAGTGTCGACCTGATCGTGTCGCGCCTCGGCGTGATGTTCTTCGACAATCCGGTTCGTGCCTTCGCGAATCTGCGGCTTGCGGCACGGCCGAATGCGCAGATGCGGTTCGTCGCGTGGCGCGGCGCGGCCGACAATCCGTTCATGACGATCGCCGAGCGGGCCGCCGCGCCGTTGCTGCCGAACCTTCCCGCGCGGCGGCCCGGCGCGCCGGGGCAGTTTGCGTTCGGCGACCGGCAGCGGATCGCGTCGGTGCTGTCGGACAGCGGCTGGGCGGGCATCACGATCGAGCCCGTCGATCTGGCGTGCGCGCTGCCCGCGCCCGCGCTGGACGACTACATCACGCGGCTGGGCCCGGTCGGGCTTGCGTTGCTGGAGGTGGACGAGGCGACGCGGCGGCGCGTCGTCGACACGATGCGTGCGGCGTTCGAGCCTTACGTGGATGGTGCCGATGTGCGCTTCGACGCGGCATGCTGGCTCGTGACGGCGCGCGCACCGTCCGCGTAACGCATTGCGGTAAAGACGCGGATCAGGGAAGGGGCGGCCGGTTCGTCCCGCGCGTTGCCGTTTGTGCGGGACGAAGCCGGGCCGCGTGACGTACGCGCGTCAGCGTCGCCGTGCGCGCAGCATCAGCCACGCGCAACCGCCGGCGACCAAGGCGAGACCGAGCAGGACGGCCTCGACGCCGAGCGCAAACCCGGGCGGCATATCGCCCGTCTCCGGCATCGGCGACAGGTTGATGCCCATCGCGATGGCGCCGCCGGCGAGCAGCGCCGCGCAGACGATCCAGTAGACCTTGCCGCGCGGCGCCGCGGCCCGGATCCGCCACAGTGCGATGCCGGCTCCGCCGAGGTAGAGCAGGGCGAGCGTGCCGAGCGCGATGACGTCGGAAGCGCTGCTTTGCAGGAGCCCGGTCATCGTGCGGCTCCGGCTCGGGTGGCGGACCGCCACGGCGCAGCAAATGTAGCGACATGCAGGTTCATTCGGCCTCCGTCGCGTGCCCCGGCGCGCGGCTCAGCAGATGCGTGCGTTTGTCGGCCGCGAGCGACACGTAGCGTTCGTACTGGCGCAACACGTCGGCAATCACTTCGTCGCCGCGCAGGTATTCGACGTCGTAGCCGAGCCGCCCGTCCTCGAAGAAGGTAACGATCCCGTACACGTGTGCCCGTTCCGCTTCCGGCTCGGCCGCCTCGCGCACCAGGAACGCGGCTGCCGATTTCACTGTCACGCGCACGCCGTACACGAAATCGCGGTGGTCGGCGGTCGGCACGGTGAGGCGCACGGCATCGTCGCTGTCGCGCTGCACGTTCGCATCGACGCCGCTCGCGCGCAACTCGCCGGCGACTTTGCGCAACGCGGGCTCGACCGTCTCGACGACGAACTGGCGCGCTTCGGCTTCGGTCGTCTGCCGCAGGATGTGCGTCAGGCGGTGGCGCCAGTGCTGGCCGGTCCAGAAGCTCGTCGCGGGCGCGACGTCCTGCGAATAGTGCACGCGGTCGGCCGCGAGCCCGCGCCACAGCCCGTAGCAGAGCGCGATCATGATGATCGCGACCGGCAGCGCGGCGATCAATGTCATCGCCTGCAATGCGCCGAGCCCGCCTGCGACGAGCAGCACCGCGGCCGTCACGCCGAGCAGCGCGGCCCAGAACAGCCGCTGCCAGACGGGTGAGTGCGCGTTGCCGCGCGTCGCGATCTGGTCGATCACGAACGCGCCCGAATCGGCGGACGTGATGAAGAACACCGCGATCAGCACGATCGCGGCGATCGACAGCAGTTGCGGCATCGGCAGGAAATCGAAGAAGCGGAACAGCAGTGCGTCGACATTGGTGGCCGTCTGCGCGAGCGCACCGGCCGCGCCGTGCGTATCGAGCCAGATCGCGCTGTTGCCGAACACGGTCATCCACACGAGGTTGAACGCGGTCGGCACGAGCAGCACGCCGATCACGAACTGGCGGATCGTGCGGCCGCGCGAGATGCGCGCGATGAACATGCCGACGAACGGCGACCACGACACCCACCATGCCCAGTAGAGGATCGTCCAGCCGCCGAACCAGCCTTCCTCGCGCGGCGGCGCGTACGCATACGTGCGGAACGACAGGTCGACGAGGCTCGACAGGTACTGGCCGATGTTGTCGCCGAGCGCGCGCAGCAGGAATGCCGTCGGGCCCGCGACGACCACGAACGCGAGCAGCAGGAACGCCAGCAGCAGGTTCAGCTCGGACAGCCGCCGCACGCCCTTGTCGAGGCCGGTCGCGGCCGATACGCCCGCGAGGATCACGACGACCGCGACGAGCCCGATGCGAAACACGTTGCTGCCGGTGTCCCAGCCGGCGACGGTATGCAGGCCCGCGCTCAGCTGCATCACGCCGTAGCCGAGCGTCGTCGCGATGCCGGCGACCGTGCCGACCAGTGCGAACGCATCGACCGTGTGGCCGATCCAGCCGTTGATGCGCTCGCGCAGCACCGGATACAGCCCCGAGCGCAGCGTCAGCGGCAGGTTGTAGCGAAAGCCGAAGTACGCGAGCACGAGCCCCATCAGCCCGTAGATCGCCCACGCGTGGAAGCCCCAGTGGAAGAACGTCATCAGCATCGCCTCGCGCGCGGCGGCGGGCGTGCCGGGGTCGACGGTCGGCGGCTTCAGGAAATGCTGCATCGGCTCGCCGACGCCGAAATACATGAGACCGATGCCCATGCCGGCCGCGAACAGCATCGCTGTCCACGACACGAAGCTGAATTCGGGTTCGGCATCGTCGGGGCCGAGCCGGATGTTGCCGAAGTCGCTTGCGGCGATCAGCACGAGAAACACGAGGAAGCCGGTGACGGCGAGCACGTAGAACCAGTCGAAGCGCGCGATGACCCATTGCTGGCCGGCAGAGAACAGCGCGCCGGCTTCGCTCGGGAGCAGCGCGCACACGACGAGCAGCGCGCCGATGACCGCGAGCGCGGGCAGGACGACCTGCGGCTTGAACGTCGTGCGGGGCGAGGGACGGGAATCTGGCATGGCTGGCATCCAGTTGTGGGCGCAACGAGGCGCGACGCCGCCCGGCGCGCGTGTCGCGCGTCGGACCCTGATACGGCGTGCGTCGAGTGTACCGCGGTGTCAGGACTGCAAGAAGGGGGCATGCAGAAGGGAGAAACCTGACGAATTGTAAGGTATTGAGGGGATCGAGAAAACCCGCGTGGTTCGTGCGATGAGCGGAAGGGGGGGCTGAACACGCCGCGGCGGGCGTGTATCGGGCGCCCGGACGGCACGCTTGGAATGCGTGAAATGCGTGTCGTCCGGGGCAGGGGCAGCGCGCCGAAGGCGCTGCCGCGATGGATCAGAAGGTGACGGCGATGCCGGCCATGCCGACGAACTGGCCGTGCGTCGTCGACGGCGTGAGCTGCTGCGAATCGCCGACGATCGGCGCCGCGTCGATGATGTGGCCGGCACCTTGTGCACCGAGCGTCTGCCCGCTCGAATGCGTGTACGCCTGCAGCGCATAGAGTGTCGTGCGCTTCGACAGGCTGTACGACTCCTTCAGCGAGTACTGCTGGTAGCGGGCCGCACTGTTGACGCCGTTCGCCTTCGACGCAAGTGTGTACGCGAACGCGCCGGCCACCGAGAACACCGGCGTGAAGCGGTACGCGGCGAGCGCGCCGTAGGTGTTGAACACGGCCGTATCCGTGAACGCGGAGCCGTTGCCGGGCAGGTACTTCACGTTCGAATAGTTGAGACCCATCGTCAGGTCGCCGAGCGTGTAGTTGCCGGCTGCCGCGACCTGCTCGATGGCCTTCGCGGTCAGGTAGCCCTGGTTCAGCACGGATACCGCGAAGCTGCCCGATGCGGCGGTCGCCGGGTTCAGGAAGCCGGCCGACGAGCCCGAGCTGTTGATGCGCAGGTAGCCGGCCGCGACACCGATCGGGCCGTTCGCATAACGCAACGCGGCGCTGAACGTGTTGCCCTTGCCGGTCGCGCCGGCAATGCCGCCGAATGCGTACATCGCGCTCGCGGTCAGCCCGGCGAAGGTCGGCGACGTATAGGTGACCGAGTTGTTCACGCGGATCGTCGTGTCGAGGCCGTCGATGTCGCCCGGATGCGCACCCGTCGCACCGGTCAGCCAGCTGCTCGACGCGTACGGGCCGACAAACAGGAAGTAGGGTGTGTACTGGCGGCCGGCCGTCATCGTGCCGTAGTGATCGTTGCGCAGGCCGACGAACGCCTGGCGATTGAAGATCAGGCCGGCGGCCGATTGCGCGCCGTTGTTCAGGTTGAAGCCGGACTGCAGGTCGAAGATCGCATGCGTGCCGCCGCCGAGATCCTCGTCGCCGCGCAACCCGAACTTCGATGCATACAGGTTGCCGTCGCGCATGTAGATGTTCGAATGGCCCTGCTGGTTGTTCACGTAAGCGAGCGAATCGTCGACGACGCCGTACAGCGTCACGCTGCTCTGCGCGTGGGCAGCGGTCGTGCCGAGCGACGCGGCCGATAAAATCAGGATTGCAAAGCGGTTGACGGGTGCTTTCATTGTCGATCTCCAGATCTCTTCATCTTTTCAAGGTGGACGGGAGGCTCGGTCGCCTCCTCTGTGGCGGGTGGCGGGCCGCGTGAACGGCCCGCCTGGCGTGCGATGACGCGGTTCAGCTATCGAATGCGACGACGAGGCGGCGCCATGCGCCGTCCGGCGCATCCTGCTCGACGCGCGCGCCGCGCACGGCGACCGGGCCTTGCAGCGACGCGGGCAGCAGGATCTCGACGCGGTCGGACGGGCGCGCCGGGCGGCCGTCCCAGCGCACCGATACGCCGAGCGCGCCCGACGCCTCGCGGCCCGTTTCGATGCGCCACAGCCCGTATTCGCCGTCGCGCCATGCTTCCGTCTCGCCGTCGTCCTCGACGCATTCACCGTATGCGACACCATCCTCGATGCGCGGCGCGACGAGGAAGCCGCGCGTGTCGGCACGCGCGCTGAAATGCTGTTCCGCGACGTTCAGCGGCAGCACGCGGCCTTCACGCAACAACATCACCGGCGTATCGAACGGCGCGGGCAGCGTCACGCTCGTGCCGCCGTCGAACGACTGCGTGCTCGCGCAGCACATCCAGCGCGCGCCTGACGGCAGGTAGACGGTACGCTCCGTCAGGCCGGGATCGACGACCGGTGCGACGAGCAGCGCGTCGCCGAGCATCATGTCGTCGCACGCGTCGTAGCAGCGCGCATCGCCGGGGAAATCGGCGAAGGTCGGCCGCAGCACGGGCTCGTAGCGCGTGGTCGACAGCCACAGCAGGTGATAGAGGTAGGGCAGCAGCCGGTAGCGCTGCTTGATCAGCGACGCAATCTGCGCGGTGGTCTCCGGGTACATCCACGGCTCGTTGACGGTGCCGTCGTCGTTCCACGAATGGATGCTGAAGCGCGGCATGAAGATGCCGAACTGCACCCAGCGCAGCAGCAGTTCCGGCGACGGCGCGGGCCCGGAGAAGCCGCCGATGTCGTGGCCGATGTTCGACACGCCCGACAGCGCGAGCCCGAGGCCCATCTTCAGGTTGTAGCGCAAGGTTTCCCACGACGTGGTGTTGTCGCCGGACCAGGTCTGCACATAGCGCTGCATGCCGGCGCCGCCGGAGCGCGACACGAGGAACGGCCGCTGCGCCGGTGCATGTGCGCGCTGCGCTTCGCGCGACGCGCGCATCATCAGCATCGTCTGCAGCACCTTCGCCTCGCGCGCCGGAAACGGCTGGCCGAAGCCGTGCGCGATCGCGTCGGGCGACCAGATCTCGTACTCGTTGTTGTCGTTCCAGGTCGACTCGATTCCGTATTCGAGCAGCGCCGACGTGACCTGCTCGCGCCACCAGCGGTACGCGTCAGGCTGCGTGAAGTCGAGATACGCACCGACCTCGTCCCAGAACTGCACCCATGCGGGCTCGCCGGACGCCGAGCGGATCATCAGCCCGCGCTTTGCCGCGTCTTCGAATGCGGGATGGTCGCGCAGCAGGCACGGCTTGATGTTCGCGCACAGGCGGATGCCGTGGTCGCGGTAATGCTTCACGAAGCCCTTCGCGTCGGGAAACTTGTCGCGGTTCCAGTTGAATACGTAGCGCTTCGCGCCGATCGACGTATAACCCGACGACAGGTGGAACGAATCGCACAGGATGTCGTGCGTGTCGCACTGTTCGACGAACTGGTTCATCTGCTGCTGCGCGTCCGGCGCATCGGTGTAGCTCATCGTCGAGCCCGAATAGCCGAGCCCCCATTTCGGCGTGCGCGCGGGGCGCCCCGTCAGCCACGTGAAGCGCCGCGCGGCCGCGAGCGGCGTGTCGGGCGACGCGATGAAGTAGTAGTCGAGATCGCCGTGCTCGGCGACGAAATAGCGGTACGGGCCGTGATAGTTGTCGAGCTCGCGGCCCATGTCGAACGAGCAGTCCGACAGTGTGTCGTAGAACAGCCCGAACCCCTGGCATGCATCGGGCGACCACGTGATGTAGAACGGGATGTGCTTGTACAGCGGGTCGGTGTGCTTCGCGCTGTAGCCCATCGCGTCGATGTTGCGCATCTCGAAGCGCGCGCCGGTGCGGTCGAGGTCGCCCGCGCGTTCGCCGAGGCCGAACACCTTGTCGCCGCGCTCGCGAGCGACGTAGTGATACGCGCGATCGTCCCACCAGCCGAAGTTGTACGCCTGTGTCGCGCGGTCGGTGAGTGCGACGCGCCACGCGCCGTCCGTGCCGCGCATCGACCACGTACAGTGGCCGCCTTGCTTGCGCACCGCGACGCGGATCTGCGCGGTTTCGATGCACACGTGGTCGTCGTCTTCGGCGAGCGTATAGGCGGGCAGGGCGAAGCCGTCGAGGTCGAGGCGGTCGCGCCCGTCGAGCGGCACGTCGTCGAGGCCCGGCGCGATCGACCACGTGCGCGGGTTGCGCGCCGTCGCGTCGGGCAGCACGCGCACCCGCACGATGTCGTCCTCGAGCACGAAGATCTCGACGGTTGCGCCCGCCTCGGACGCGAGCAGCACACGGTTCGCGAGCTGGCCGGCGACGCGGAACACGGGCGGATGAAGAAGCGAAGTCATGAATGCGATTCCTGGTGAGAGCGAAGGTCAGGCGTGCCGTGCGAGCAGGCGTTCCTGCTTCGACTGCCCGCGGATCAGCACCGCGAGCAGCGTGACGCCGATGATGTCGAACAGGCCGAGGCACGCGAACAGCGGCGCATAGCCGATCTTGTCGGCGAGCGCGCCGACCAGCAGCGAGAAACCGAGCCCGCCGATCCACGCGGCCATCCCGGCGAAGCCGCTCGCGGTGCCGACTTCCTCGGGATCGAACACGTCGGCCGACAGCGTATTGACGAGCGCGGAGATCATCTGGTGCGCGAAGCCGCCGACGCAGAACAGCGCGATGGCCGTGTACGGCGACGCCACGAGCCCGATCATCGCGGGCCCGAGCATCAGCACCGCGCCGAGCGCGACGCCGGCAACGCGCGACCACACGAGCGGCATCTTGAACCGCTTGGCCAGATACGGCGACAGGTAGCCGCCCGCGATGCCGCCGAGGTCGGCCGCGAGAAACGGCATCCACGCGAAGATCGCGATCTGCTTGAGTTCCATGTGGCGCTCGGTCGCGAGATACAGCGGAATCCAGAAGCTGAAGGTCTGCCACGCGGGCTCGGCGAAGAAGCGCGGCAGCGCGATGGCCCAGAAGCGTCGTGCGGTGACGACGTCGCGGATGCGGCGCTTCGACACGGGCGGCATCGTCGCCTGGCCGTCGCGGATCAGCGCGCGCTCCTGCGGCGTAATGCGCGGATGGTCCGACGGCGACCGGTATTGCGTGTACCAGAGCGCGGCCCACACGAAGCCGAGCGCGCCGGTGGCCATGAACGCGGCCTGCCAGCCGTACCGCATCGACAGGAACACGACGAGCGGCGGCGCGATCGCGGCGCCGAGCGACGTGCCCGCGTTGAAATAGCCGACCGCGACGGATTTCTCGCGATCGGGAAACCATTCGGCAACCGCCTTCATCCCCGACGGAATCGCGGCGGCTTCGAACAGGCCCAGGAAGCCGCGCAGGATGCCGAGCGACAGCCAGCCCGACGCGAAGCCGTGCGCGACGCCGACCACCGACCACAGCATCGCGAACAGCGCGAACCCGAGCCGCAGCCCGATCAGGTCGACGACGAAGCCGCACACCGGCTGCATGATCGTGTAACCGATCTGGAACGCGCCGACGATGTACGAATACTGCTGCGTCGAGATCGAAAAGACCTGCTTCAGCTCGGGGGCGAGCACCGCGAGGGAATTCCGTGCGAGGTAGTTGAGGATCGTGCCCAGACATACGAGCACGATGATCCACCAACGCAACGCCTTGACTGTCTTCACTGCTGTCTCCTGTCGGGCAGGGCCGGCGCGTGGCGCCGGCCCGATCCATGACGACCATCCGTTCGGGATGGCTTGTTTTCGCTTTATTCGTACGATGTCCGATCTTGATGGGCGCCAATTTTCCCGATCTGAGTCGGAATAATGGTGTTCAAGCGAACATTTCACCTTCGTTGAAGACCAATGTTATCGGACGACTGATCATTTTCGAACATCCTATGTTCGAATTCGAATCCGGTCAACGTGAAATTGCATTCGAACGAACTTGCTCGGGGTTTTCCCGATGTGCGAGGGCAATCAACGCCCGTGGCGCCGTACGGCGATCACGCGCCAACGGCCCGTGCGGCGGGGCTGTGCGGGCGTCGGGCGAGCGACGGGCGCGGGATGGGGCGTGACAACCCTGATGAAAATTTATTTCTTTTTGAGATTGGAGTTGTGTAAATTCATTTTCATCATCCTTGCAACAACCCTTCGCATGACGCCTCTCGTTCCGCACGACGCCAGTCACGACGAACCCGCGATCGCCGAGCGGATCGCGTCGGCGATGCCGTTGATGACGCCGATCCACCGGCGCATGGGCGAATTCGTGCTCGCGAATCCGTTCCGCGCGGCGACGATGCGCATCGACGAACTCGCGCAGGCCGTGAATGCGTCGATCGCGACCGCGAACCGCTTCGCGAAGGCGCTCGGTTTCGACGGCTATCCGGCGATGCGCGCGGCGCTCGTGCGCGGCTTCGAGGCGACGCTCGGGCCGGTCGAACGGCTGCGTTCCGCGCAGGAGCAGGAACCGGGCGTACGCGGTGCCGCATGGATCGACGCGGTATTCGACCAGGCTGTCGCGAACATCGAGAACACACGCGCGCAACTGGACGCGGCCGATGTCGAAGCCGCGGTCGAGGCGATCGTCGGCGCGCGGCGCGTGCTGATCCTCGGCGCGGGGTCGAGCGCGTTTCTCACCGGGCTGATGGAGCACGGGCTGTCCGTCTGTCATGACAACGTGCAGTCGCTCGCATTGCTCGGCGGCCCGTCGCACGCGGCGCGGCGGCTGTACACGGCCGATTCGCGCGATCTCGTGATCGCGCTCGCGTTTCCGCGTTATGTGAAGGACACGATCGAACTCGCCCGTCGCGCGGCCGCACGCGGTGCGCGCGTACTGGGTATCTCCGACGGCCCGCAATCGCCGCTTGCGCCGGTCGCGTCGCTGAACCTGTACGTCAAGGCCGAACGGCGCTTCGCGGCCACGTCGGAAGCGGCGGTGCTCGCGATGATCGAGGCGCTGATCGACGCGGTCGCGCTGCGCACGCACCGGTCCGCGAAATCCGCGGCCGAGATGACCGAATTCCTGCTGCCGTGGCTCATGCAGCCGCAAGCGACGCCGCCGGCCGCCAACCCTTCTTCTCACCGTCCGAAAAAAACATGACTTCACCCGCGATCGTTGCGATTCACGGCGGCGCAGGCACCATCCTGCGCGAGGCGATGGATTCCGACACCGAACGTCAGTACCGTGCCGAACTGACCGCGATCCTGGAGGCCGCGCAACAGGTGCTGGCCGACGGCGGCAGCGCGCTCGACGCCGTCACCGTCGCGGTGCGGATGCTCGAGGACTGCCCGCTGTTCAATGCCGGGCGCGGCGCCGTCTATACGGCCGAAGGCAAGCACGAGCTCGACGCGGCGGTCATGGATGGCGCGACGCTCGGCGCCGGCGCGATCTGCTGCGCGACGCGCGTGCGCAATCCGGTGCTTGCCGCGCGGCGCGTGATGGAAGCAAGCGAGCATGTGCTGTTCGCGGGTGAGGGCGCCGATGCGTTCGCGGCCGCGCAGGGGCTCGAACTCGCGGAACCGGGCTATTTCGACACCGAGGCGCGTCACGCGCAGTGGGTCAAGGCGCGCGCAGCGGCCGGCATGATGCTCGACCACGACGCGGCATCGTTAGCATTCGGCGCTTCACAATCGCAGCAGCAGCCCGCCGAACCGCTCGATCCGGACCGCAAGCACGGCACGGTCGGCGCGGTCGCGTGCGACCGGCACGGCCACATCGCGGCGGCAACGTCGACGGGTGGCATCACGAACAAGCAGCCGGGGCGTGTCGGCGATTCGCCGATCATCGGCGCGGGCTGCTACGCGGACGACGCAACGTGCGCGGTATCGTCGACCGGCACCGGCGAGATGTTCATCCGGCTCGCGACTGCACATGATGTGGCTGCGCAGATCGCGTATCGCGGCGCATCGCTCGCCGACGCCGCGCACGACGTCGTGATGAACAAGCTGCCGCGCCTCGCCGGCCGCGGCGGGATCATCGCGGTCGACGCGCACGGCAACGTCGCGATGCCGTTCAACACCGAAGGGATGTACCGCGGCTACGCGCGCGTAGGTGAAGCGCCGGTGGTCGGCATCTATCGCGACGACGACACGGCCTGAAAGCGGGCCGCACGAGGAGGAGACCCACGATGACTTCGAGCCGTAACCCGTCCGGCCTGGTGCTGCCCGAGCAGCGCGTGGTGGCCGTCGACGACCTGTCGGTCACGTTCCGCCGCGAAGGTGCGACGTTCGACGCGGTGCGCAACGTGTCGTTTCACGTCGATCGCGGCGAGACGCTTGCGATCGTCGGCGAATCGGGCTCGGGCAAGTCGGTCACGTCGCTCGCGCTGATGCGGCTCGTCGAGCACGGCGGCGGCGCGATCACGAACGGCCGGATCGCATTCCGCCGGCGCGGCGGCGCGCTCGTCGATCTCGCGCAGGCGAGCGGCTCGACGATGCGCGGCATTCGCGGCGCGGACATCGCGATGATCTTCCAGGAGCCGATGACGTCGCTGAACCCGGTGTTTACGGTCGGCGACCAGATCAGCGAGGCGATCGCGCTGCATCAGTCTAAAAGCGCGACGGAAGCGCGGGCGGAGACGCTGCGGCTGCTCGAGCTCGTGCGCATTCCGGAGGCGCGCCGCGTGTTCGCGCGCTATCCGCATCAGTTGTCGGGCGGGATGCGGCAGCGCGTGATGATCGCGATGGCGCTGTCGTGCCGGCCTTCGTTGCTGATCGCCGACGAGCCGACCACCGCGCTCGACGTGACGATCCAGGCGCAGATCCTGCAACTGGTGCGCGGGCTGCAGGACGAAATGAACATGGGCGTGATCTTCATCACGCACGACATGGGCGTGGTGGCCGAAGTGGCCGACCGCGTGCTCGTGATGTATCGCGGCGAGAAGGTCGAGGAGGGCGAATCGGATCGCATCTTCGCGGCGCCCGAGCATCGCTACACGCGCGCGCTGCTCGCGGCCGTGCCGAAGCTCGGTTCGATGCAGGGCACCGACGCACCCGAGAAATTCCCGCTGCTGAAGGTGGAGGGCGCGAGCGCGGCAGCACCGGCGGCGTCGCCCGCACCGGCGGCAAACGACGAGGCGCAGCCGCCCGTCGATCAGTCGGCGACGCCGATCCTGCGCGTGAGCGATCTCGTGACGCGCTTCCCGGTGAAGAGCGGCGTGTTCGGTCGCGTGTCGCAATACGTGCATGCGGTCGAGCGCGTGAGCTTCGAACTGCGCGCGGGCGAGACGCTCGCGCTGGTCGGCGAATCGGGCTGCGGCAAGTCGACCACCGGCCGCTCGCTGCTGCGCCTCGTCGAATCGCAGAGCGGCTCGATCGAATTCGACGGCCGCGACATCAGCGCGATGAAGGGCGCGGACCTGCAGGCGCTGCGCCGGAACATCCAGTTCATCTTCCAGGATCCGTTCGCGTCGCTGAACCCGCGCCTGACCGTGGGCTTCTCGATCATGGAGCCGCTGCTGGTGCACGGCGTCGCGAGCGGCCGTGAAGCGCAGGCGCGCGTCGACTGGCTGCTCGACAAGGTCGGCCTGCCGCCGGAGGCCGCGCGCCGTTATCCGCATGAATTCTCGGGCGGCCAGCGCCAGCGGATCGCGATCGCGCGTGCGCTTGCGCTGAACCCGAAGGTCGTGATCGCCGACGAATCGGTGTCGGCGCTCGACGTGTCGGTGCAGGCGCAGATCGTCAACCTGATGCTCGACCTGCAGCGCGAGCTCGGCGTCGCGTACCTGTTCATCTCGCACGACATGGCCGTGGTCGAACGCATCAGCCATCGCGTCGCGGTGATGTATCTCGGCCAGATCGTCGAGATCGGCCCGCGCCGCGCGGTGTTCGAGGCACCGCAGCATCCGTATACGAAGAAACTGATGAGCGCGGTGCCGGTGGCCGACCCCGCGCGCCGGCATGCGCCGCGCCAGCTCGCGGCGGACGAGATTCCCAGCCCGATCCGCGCGGTCGGCGACGAGCCCGCCGTCGCGTCGCTCGTCGCGGTCGGCCCCGATCATTACGTCGCAACGCACCGCGTCGGCGGCGCGTACTGAAGGAATGCATCGCCACGGCGATGCGCGAGCTTGCAGGAAGTCGAAACCGAAACGCCCGTGAGGCGTCACCGATTCACCGATAGGAGCCCAGCAAAATGACCAAGCAGCATCCGTTCCCGATGTTTCGTCCGCGCGCGTGTTTCGTCGCGCTTGCCGGCGCGTTCGCGCTGTCGGCCGCGGTGCCCGCGTTCGCGCAGCAGACCGCGGTGATGGCGGTGGATTCGACGTTCACGACGATGGATCCGTACGACGCGAACGACACGGTGTCGCAGGCCGTCGTGAAGTCGTTCTACCAGGGGCTGTTCGGCTTCGACAAGGACATGAAGCTCGTCAACGTGCTGGCGACCAGCTACGACGCGAGCCCCGATGCGAAGGTCTACACGATCAAGCTGCGCCAGGGCGTGAAATTCCACGACGGCACCGATTTCAACGCCGCGGCCGTGAAGGCGAACTTCGACCGCGTGACCGATCCCGCGAACCACCTGAAGCGCTACAACATGTTCCGCGTGATCGAGAAGACCGAAGTGGTCGATCCGTACACGGTGAAGATCACGCTGCGCGAGCCGTTCTCGGCGCTGATCAACACACTCGCGCACCCGTCGGCCGTGATGATCTCGCCGGCCGCGCTGAAGAAGTGGGGCCGCGACATCGCGCTGCATCCGGTCGGCACGGGCCCGTTCGAGTTCGTCGAATGGAAGCAGACCGACGACCTGAAGGTGAAGAAGTTCGCCGGCTACTGGAAGAAGGGCTATCCGAAGATCGACGCGATCGACTGGAAGCCGGTGGTCGACAACAACACGCGTGCGGCACTGATCAAGACGGGCGAAGCCGATTTCGCGTTCCGCATTCCGTTCGAGCAGGCGGTCGACCTGAAGGGCAACCCGAAGGTCGACATCGTCGAGCGGGCGTCGATCGTGCAGCGCTACGTGTCGCTGAACATGCAGCAGAAGCCGTTCGACAACCCGAAGGTGCGCCAGGCGCTGAACTACGCGGTGAACAAGGAAGCGCTCGCGAAGGTCGCGTTCTCCGGCTTCGCGACGCCGTCGACCGGCGTGGTGCCGCAGGGTGTCGACTACGCGACGAAGCTGGGCCCGTGGCCGTACGACCCGGCGAAGGCGCGCGCGCTGCTGAAGGAGGCCGGCTATCCGAACGGCTTCGAGACGACGCTGTGGTCCGCGTATAACAACTCGACGTCGCAGAAGGCGATCCAGTTCGTGCAGCAGCAGCTCGCGCAGGTCGGCGTGAAGGTGCAGGTGCAGGCGCTGGAAGCCGGCGAGCGGGTCGCGAAGGTCGAGAGCGCGCCGGATCCGGCGAAGGCGCCGGTGCGGATGTACTACATCGGCTGGTCGTCGTCGACCGGCGAAGCGAACTGGGCGATCACGCCGCTGCTCGCCGGCGCGTCGGCGCCGCCGAAGCTCGTCAACACCGCGTACTACAAGAACGATACGGTCGACGGCGATCTGACGAAGGCGCTGGAGACGGTCGATCGCGCGAAGAAGACCGACCTCTACGCCGATGCGCAGAAGCAGATCTGGACCGATGCACCGTGGATCTTCCTCGTGCAGGAGAAGATCGTGTATGCGCGCAGCAAGCGGCTACAGGGTGCGTACGTGATGCCGGACGGCTCGTTCAACTTCGACGAAATCTCGCTGAAATGACAGTGGTGATGACGGCGGTTCGTCCGCCATGCGGTGCCGGCGGCGCAAGCCGCCGGCACGCTGATTCGATCGGTGCCCCATGCTGAATTTTCTCGTCAAACGCCTGTTCGGCCTGCTGCCCACGCTCGCGATCGTCGCGGTGCTGGTGTTCCTGTTCGTCCACCTGCTGCCGGGCGATCCGGCGCGGCTCGCGGCCGGCCCCGAAGCCGACGACGCGACGGTCGCGCTCGTGCGTGCCGATCTCGGACTCGACCGGCCGCTGCCCGCGCAGTTCGTGAACTTCTTCACGAAGATCGCGCACGGCGACTTCGGCATGTCGACGCGCAGCAAGCGGCCGGTCTCGACCGAGATCGGCGAACGCTTCATGCCGACGCTGATGCTGACGCTCGTCAGCATGGTGTGGGCGACGGCCTTCGGGATGGCGATCGGGATCGCGTCGGCGGTGTGGCGCAACCGCTGGCCGGATCGCCTCGGCATGACGCTCGCGGTGTCGGGCATCTCGTTTCCCGCGTTCGCGCTCGGCATGCTGCTGATGGAAATCTTCTCGGTGAAGCTCGGCTGGCTGCCGGTCGTGCCGGACGGCTCGTGGAAGAGCTACGTGCTGCCGTCGCTGACGCTCGGCGCCGCGGTCGCGGCCGTGATGGCGCGCTTCACGCGTGCGTCGTTCGTCGAGGTGCTGAACGAGGATTTCGTGCGCACCGCACGCGCGAAGGGCGTGCACGAGCCGATGGTGGTGCTCAAGCACTGCCTGCGCAACGCGATGATCCCGGTCGTCACGATGATGGGGCTGCAGTTCGGCTTCCTGCTCGGCGGCTCGATCGTCGTCGAGGTCGTGTTCAATTGGCCGGGGCTCGGGCGCCTGCTCGTCGATGCGGTGACGATGCGCGACTACCCGGTGATCCAGGCGATCGTGTTGCTGTTTTCGCTCGAGTTCATCCTGATCAACCTGACCGTCGACGTGCTGTACGCGGTCATCAACCCGACCATCCGGTTCAAGTGAGGCGCGCATGAACGCGACAGTCCAGACCGCGGCGCCGGCCGCACCGACCGCGATCCGCACGCCGTGGCGCGAATTCTGGCGCAAGTTCCGCAAGCAGACCGTCGCGCTCGTCGCGGGAGGCTTCGTGCTGGCGCTTGTCGTGCTGGCGTTCGTCGGCCCGCACATCGTGCCGTTCGATCCGGAAAATTATTTCGACTACGACGCACTGAACGCGGGGCCGTCGGCCGTGCACTGGTTCGGCGTCGATTCGCTCGGCCGCGACATCTTCAGCCGGATCATCACGGGCACGCGCATCTCGCTCGCGGCCGGCTTCTTCTCGGTCGCGCTCGGCGCGGTGATCGGCACGTTCTTCGGGCTGCTCGCCGGCTACTACGAAGGCTGGTGGGACCGCATCACGATGCGCGTGGCCGACGTGCTGTTCGCGTTCCCGGGCATCCTGCTCGCGATCGGCGTGGTCGCGATCCTCGGCAACGGGATGGTCAACGTGATCTGCGCGGTCGCGATCTTCAGCATCCCGGCGTTCGCGCGACTCGTGCGCGGCAACACGCTGATGCTCAAGCACATGACCTATGTCGAGGCCGCGCGCAGCATCGGCGCGTCGGACTGGACGATCATCATGCGGCACATCCTGCCGGGCACCGTGTCGTCGGTCGTCGTCTACTTCACGATGCGGATCGGCACGTCGATCATCACGGCCGCGAGCCTGTCGTTCCTCGGGCTCGGCGCGCAACCGCCGACGCCGGAGTGGGGCGCGATGCTCAACGAGGCACGTGCGGATATGGTGACGGCGCCGCACATCGCGATCTTCCCGAGCCTCGCGATCTTCCTGACCGTGCTCGCGTTCAACCTGCTCGGCGACGGGCTGCGCGACGCGCTCGATCCGAAGCTGGAGCGCCGCTGATGCGCAGTGCACCGATGTGGACGGCAACGCTGCCGGCCGGGCCGCGCGGCACGATCGCCGACGTGCCGGGTGTGACGGTCGGCCATTGCACGCTCGATACCGGCAACGTGCAGACGGGTGTGACGGTCGTGAAACCGCATCCGGGTGACGTGTACCGCAGCAAGGTACCGGCGGGGGCCGCCGTGATCAACGGTTTCGGCAAGAGCGTCGGGCTCGTGCAGGTCGACGAGCTCGGCACGCTCGAGACGCCGATCGCGCTGACCAATACGTTCGGCGTCGGCGCGGTCGCGCAGGCGCAGATCCGCGCGGCGATCGCGGCGAATCCGCAGATCGGCCGCGACTGGTCGACCGTCAACCCGCTCGTGTTCGAGTGCAACGACGGCTACCTGAACGATATCCAGGCGTTCGCGGTCACGGCCGCGCATTACGACGACGCGTGCCGCGCGGCATCGCGTGACGTCGCACGTGGCGCGGTGGGTGCCGGGCGCGGGATGTCGAGCTTCGACCTGAAGGGCGGGATCGGTTCGGCATCGCGCGTCGCCGTCGCGGCCGGCAGGCCCTATACGGTCGGCGCACTCGTGCTCGCGAATTTCGGCCGGCTGCCGATGCTGACGCTCGGCGGCGTGCCGGTCGGGCGCATCGTCGCGCAACGGCGTGCGGCCGAGGCCGCGCACGCGGCGCCACCCGAGCAGGGCTCGATCATCCTGCTGCTGGCCACCGATGCGCCGCTCGATGCGCGACAACTGTCGCGGCTCGCGCGCCGTGCAGGTGCTGGATTGGCCCGCACGGGCTCGGTCTACGGGCACGGCAGCGGCGACATCGCGCTCGCATTCTCCACCGCATATACGATCGCGCACGACGCATCGACCCTCGCGCTGCCGGCCCTCGTCGCCGATGCCGCGCTCGACCCGCTGTTCATGGCCGCGGCCGAAAGCGTCGAACACGCGATCGCCGATGCGTTGCTGCAGGCCGTGACGGTGGCGGGGCGCGACGGCCACATGCGGCAATCGCTGCGCGATGCGGTGCCCGATCTCGATCGCCTGTTCAACGAAGGCCACGAAGGACGTCTTACCCAGTCATGAAGATCCTGATTTCGACCGATATCGAAGGCGTCGCCGGCGTATTCGCCACCGAGCAGACGCGCGCCGGCAATCCGGAATACGAGCGCGCGCGCCGCTGGATGACCGCCGAGGCGAACGCGGCGATCGAAGGCGCGTTCATGGGCGGCGCGCAGGCCGTGTGGGTCAACGATTCGCATGGCGGCTTTCGCAACCTGCTGCCCGACGGGCTCGATGCGCGTGCGCGCGTCGTGCTCGGCAAGCCGCGCACGCTCGGGATGATGGCGGGCCTCGAACAGCAGCCCGATCTCGTGTTCATGATCGGCTATCACGCGAAATCGCAGACGCGCGGTGTACTCGCGCACACGATCAACAGCTTCGCGTTCACGCAGGTGTGGCTGAACGGCGTCGAACTCGGCGAAGCCGGGCTGTACGGTGCGCTGGCGCGGGAATACGGCGCGCACGTCGCGCTGGCCACGGGTGACGACGTGTTCGCGGAGGAAACGCAGCCGCTGTTTCCGGATGCGCATTTCGAGACGATCAAGACGGCCGGCGGCGCATCGAGCGGCGATACGCTCACGCCCGCCGCGTCATGTGCGCGGATCGCAACCGCCGCGCGCGAAACGGTCGCGCACGCAGTGTCGGCAGGCGTGCGCGCCGGCGCCCATCGGCCCGCGCCGGCCGCGTGCACGCTGCGCGTGCAGACGGCGGCGCTGGCCGACCTGTTCTGCGTGCTGCCGTCGCTGGAGCGCGTCGATGCGGTGACGCTGCGCTTCGACGGGCCGTCGGTCGAGCATGTGGTACGCACGCTGAACAGCTTGTCGGCGATGTCGTTCATGCTGCGGTGATGCGCGTCGTCGCCGTGCCGCTTGCGCGCCGCGCGTCGTCAGGGGATGCCTACGGGGCTCGCCGTCACGGTGAGCAGGAACGCTTCCATCGCCGCGACCATCGCGAGCGGCGTCTCGTTCATCGGATAGTGGCCCGCATTGCGCAGCACGTCGACGGTGGCGAGCGGATAGCGCCGCAGGTAGGTGCGGGCCATCAGCGCCGCGTCAAACGCCGGATCGTGCTCGCCGATGAGCACTTTCACCGGATGGATGCCGGCGATTTCGTCGCTGAAATCCGTATCGGCCCACGCGCGGAAGTACGCGCCGAACGCACGCGGCGACGAACGGGCTGCCGAATACGCGGCTTTCCACTCGACCCAGGCGGCGGGCAGCCGGCCGCCGGTGCTGCGATCGATGATGGTCCGGCGATCGGCGACGTGGTCGGCCGCGCGCTCGAATAGCGCGCGTTTTTCCGCGTCGAACGGCAGGCCGCCGCACGGCACGGGCGTGACCGGCACCAGCGCGCGCACGCGCCCGGGCGCCATGACGGCGACTTTTTCGGCCGCCATTGCGCCCATCGAGTGGCCGACGATGCTGAAGGTCGCGAAATCCAGTGCGTCGGCCAGCGCGAGCGCGTCGGCGGCGATCTCGTCGATCGTGTAGTCGCCCGCTGCGTCGCGCATGCGGCCGTAACCTCGGTAGTCCATGAATACATAGCTGAAATGCTCGCGCGACAGCCACGCTTCGACCGGTTCGAACGCGCGGGCGTCGCCGAACCAGCCGGGCAGTACAAGAACAGGGTGGGGGCCGTCCCCCACGCGATGAAACATATTCGGCATGTCCGCTCCGATGCAGTGGTAATCCGGCCGATCAGGCCGACGGGTCTTGCGGCCGTCAGGTCGCGCAAGGGTGGAGCGGATCGTAGATCGCGCGAAGGAGTCCCGCCTTCGATATCGGGTCATTGATGATGGAATTCGGGCCGTGAGAAATACGCTGCTAGATCCCTACGAAAACATTCCCCGGAGCGTGGTCGTGACCGCGAATGACTATGCGGCGGGCACGACGTTTCCGGAACACGCGCACGGGCGCGGGCAATTCGCGTTCGCGTCGCGCGGCACGATCAGCGTGTCGACGCCGCACGGGCGCTGGCTGGTGCCGCCGCAGCGCGCGTGCTGGGTGCCGGCCGGCGTGCGGCACGAAATGACGATGACCGGGCCGGTCACGATGCTCAACACGTTCGTGGCCGGAGACGCCGCGCTGGAGGCGGGTCTGCCCGAGCAGTGCGGCGTGTATGGCGTATCGGCGCTGCTGCGCCAACTGATCGACGATGCGATCGACCTGCCGGCCCTGTACGACGTCGACGGGCGCGCGGGCAAGCTGATGGCGCTGCTGGTCGCGGAAATCGCGACGATGCCGCGCCTGTCGCTGCATGCGCCGCTACCGGCCGACGCACGGCTGGCGAAGGTGTGCCGGCACCTGCTCGCATCGCCGTCGATCGCGGCCGATCTCGATCAGGTGGCGGCCGACGCGGGTGTGAGCCGCCGCACGTTCACGCGGCAGTTTCGTGCGCAGACGGGTGTGAGTTTTGCCGCATGGCGCCAGCAGGTGTGCATGCTCGCGGCGATCGCACGCCTGAGCGACGGGCAGCCGGTGACGCGCGTCGCGCTCGATCTCGGGTACGCGAGCGCCAGCGCGTTCACGTCGGCGTTTCGCCGCATTCTGGGCGACACGCCGAGCCGCTATCTGGAGATTCGGCGCTAACGGAACGAATCGGCGCACGCCACGCCCGTGCGCCGGCTGGTGCAAAAAAATACGCGCCTGCCAACTTCGGTCAGACGCGTTTAAAGGCACTCGGTCAGAAAAAATGCGCGCACAGCCAGCCGGGCGGTGTCGCGCATTACATGCGCAATTATTGCTGGTCGCGATTCAATTCCGTTGAGACGTTGCGGATAACGAAGAATACGCCGCATAACGCGCAAACGATATCCTGCCGGCGCGACGAGTTATGTGCAGTCGCAGCATGCGTTTCAATCGCGCGTTCGATTCGGGAGACAGAGGCATGTGACAACGGGGACGGGCACCCGTGACCCGGCGCGATGCGCCGCAGCATCGAATGATGGCGACGGAGCATGAAAAACGCCGCGTGCCGCGATGCCTGTTGGTATCGCGCCACGCGGCGGTGCGGTAGCGGGCGAAACCGGCGTGCGCCGGCCCGCGCGTCACACGTCGAAGAACACGGTTTCGTCCGGCCCCTGCATGCGGATGTCGAAGCGGTAGACGACCGGGCGGCCCGGCTGCGCGTCGCGTTTCGCGACGAGCGTCGCGCGGCGCTCGGCCGGCACCGCGTTCAGCACTGGGTCGGCTGCGTTCGCGGCGGCTTCGTCGTCGAAGTACACGCGCGTGAACGCGTGGGTGAGGATCCCGCGCATCATCACGGTCACGTTGATGTGCGGCGCTTCGCCGGCGGCGATGCGGCCCGGCTTTACCGTCTCGACGACGAAACGCTGCTGCGCATCGGTGCCGGTGCCGACCCGCGCGAAACCCGTGAAGCCGGATTTCGCGATGTCGTCGCGCGACGCCGGGTAGCGGCCCGCGCCGTCCACCTGCGTGAATTCGAGCACCGCGTCGCCGACGACGTTGCCGTCACCGTCGAACACCTGGCCGACCAGCAGCACGTGCTCGCCTTCGGCGTGTGCTGCGGCGATCGTCGGCGTGAACAGGCTCTTCAGGTCGTAGTCGTATTGCTGCGGGCACAGGCCGTACGCGAAGTACGGGCCGACCGTCTGCGAAGGGGTTTGCTTCAGCGTCGTCATGGTTCAGCGCTCCATCGGGGTAGCGTCGCGGCCGCGCAGCACGATGTCGAATTCGTAGCCGAGCGCATAGCCTTCTTCGGTGATGTCCATCGAGAAGCGCGAGATCAGGCGATCGCGCGCGGCCTCGGGCGTGCCCTGGAAGATCGGGTCGTACGCGAGCAGCGGGTCGCCGGGGAAGTACATCTGCGTGACGAGACGCGAGCCGAAGTAATCGCCGAACAGCGAGAAATGGATGTGATTCGGGCGCCACGCGTTCGGATGGTTGCCCCACGGATACGCGCCGGGCTTGATCGTCAGGAAGCGGTAGCGGCCTTCGTCGTCGGTCAGGCAGCGGCCCGCGCCGAGGAAGTTCGGGTCGAGCGGCGCATCGTGCTGGTCGACCTTGTGCACGTAGCGGCCGGCCGCGTTCGCCTGCCACACCTCGACGAGCGTGTTGCGCACGGGCTTGCCGCCTTCGTCGAGCACGCGGCCCGTGACGACCATGCGTTCGCCGAGCGGCTCGCCGTTCTTCACGGCGTTCTTCGTCAGGTCATGGTCGAGCGCGCCGAGATCTTCGGCGCCGTAGACGGGCGCGTACTGGTCGCGCAGTTTCTCTTTCAGCGGGATCAGCGGGCGGGTCGGGCCGCGCTTCACCGACGAACGGTACTCGGGGTGGACATAGGCCGGGTGCGACGGCCAGTCGCGCGGCGTGAGGATCGTGGGGGAATCCATCGGGTGTCTCCTGATAGGTATTTCGCGAAGTGGATGGCACGACTTTAGCCAATCCGGAAAGTTATGCAAAATGACCTTTTTTCGCGAATCGCATAACCGTTCGTTATGTTCGACGCACCAATGAAAATTCCGCCGGACAGGATGCCTGTCCGGCGGAAAAAGCGATCGGGCTTCGCGTCGTCGGTGACGACCCCGTGCACGGCCCTCCAGCCAGCCCGTCGCCGCTTTTTTGTGTTGTCGTTCTTGTTGTTATCCGGTCTCCCTGAGCGCCTGTTATGCCTGGCGGCCGGGATCGAACACGATCCCGTCGAATTCGAGTGACAGCGTGCCGCTGCGCAGCAGTGCGGCCGGCGTCGCGTCCCGATCGGCACCGAGCACGTCGCTCACGTAGTCCGCGCAGAAGCCGCGCCGCGTCCGCAGGTTGAAGCGGTTGCCGAGCAGCGCGTCGATTCGCCGTTCCGCGGTTGCATGTACCTGGCGCTGCGCATCGGCGGTTGGTGCCGCGATGCGGCGTGCCAGCGCGATGCGTCCGCCGTCGGTATGGGCGACGAAGCGCGACAGCGGCGTGAGCTTCGTCCATGCAAACCCGGGCTCGGCGATCACGGGTTCGTCGCCCGACGTATCGACGACGATGCCGAAGCGATTGGCCCACGCGGCCGTGGTGCCTGCCGCGTCGCGCGGTGCATTCGCCGGCACGCGGATGAACACGAGATCCCCGACGTGCGCGCTGGCGGCCAGCGTACGGACCGTGGCGAGCGGCATCGTGCGATCGGTGTCGCGGGCATCGCGCGGGGCGGTGTGATGCGATTCGTAGGCGGCGATTTCGGTTCGGGTGGTCATTTCGGCTCCGTCGTTCGGTGACAGCACGGAGCGGATTATGCAGACAAGTATCCGAAAGTGTTCATCTGCCTGCACAAGTGGCCTAATATCTGACCTTGAGCACCATTTTTCGATACCAACATGACCGAAACCGCCCAACTCATCGAAACGCTGAAGCGCCAGTTGAAGGCGCAGGGCATGACCTACCGCGATGTCGCGCGTGCGCTCGACGTCTCCGAGACGAGCGTGAAGCGGCTGTTCGCCAGCGGCCGCTTTACGCTGGAGCGTGTCGTGGAGATCGCCCAACTGCTCGGCTACACGCTGGCCGAGCTCGTGCAGGAGGCTTCGGTGTCGGCGCCGAGGCTGCACGTGCTGACCGAGCAGCAGGAGGCGTTGCTGGTGTCGGACGAGAAATTGCTCGTCGTCGCCGTTTGCGCGATCAACTACTGGACCGTGCAGGACATCGTGTCGGCCTATCAAGTGACGAAGGCCGAGTGCGTGAAATACCTGCTGATGCTCGACCGGATGAACGTCGTCGCGCTGCTGCCGGGCGATCGGATTCGCGTGCGCGTCGCGCGCGATTTCGACTGGCTGCCGGGCGGGCCGATCCGCCGCTATTTCCATGCGCATGCGCTTGGCGATTTTCTCGACAGCCGCTTCGACCGCGCCGGCGAGACGATGACGTTCTCGCAGGGGATGCTGACGGAGGCCGCCGCTGCGGAGCTCGACCTGGAGTTGCGCCGGTTGCGCAGCAAGGCGGCCGCCTTGCACGCGGAATCGTCGTCCGCGCCGCTCGCGCAGAAGCACGGGACGAGCTTGCTGATCGCGAAGCGGATGTGGGAGCCGGCCAGTTTTCAGGCGTTGCGGCGCGTCGCGTCGTGATACATCGTCGAGTGCTTGGGGCTATCCGGAAAGTTATGCAAAATGGCATTTCATCGTCAATCGCATAACCACCCGTTATGAATAACCGTATCGCCGACGGCCGCGTCAAGTTCCGGCACCTGCAGTGCTTTCTCGCAGTCGCGCAGCTGGGCGGCGTGCAGAAGGCCGCGGAAAGCCTGTCGATCACTCAGCCGGCCGTCTCGAAGACGATCGCCGAGCTGGAGGCGATCCTCGGCGTGAAGCTGTTCGAGCGCGGCCGGCAGGGCGCGCAGCCGACCCGCGAGGCGCAGCTGTTCATGCCGCACGCGAACGCGTGCGTGCTGGCGCTGCGGCAAGGTGTCGGGCTGCTCGCGCGCGAAGGCGGGGCCGCCGCGGCGACGCTGGAAATCGGCATGCTGCCGACCGTCGCGGCGTCGCTTGCGCCTGCGTTGATGAAGGCGCTCGCCGAGCGCTGGCCGCGCGTCGTCGTGCGGATCGCGACGGCCGCGAACGCCGATCTGCTCGAGCGCCTGAAGTCCGGCGCGATCGAGTGCGCGATCGGGCGGCTGTCGGAGCCGGAGCGGATGATCGGGCTCGCGTTCGAGCAGTTGTACAACGAGCCGCTCGTCGCTGTCGTGCGCGCCGGGCATCCGCTGCTTGCGAGCGCGGCGCCGGCGGCCGAGCTCGCGCGCTATCCGGTCGTGCTGCCGCCGTTCGGCACGCTGATCCGCCAATCGGCCGAGCAACTGCTCGGTGCCTGCGGTGTGCCGCCGCTGGATTCGTTCATCGAGGTGCTGTCGGTATCGGTCGCGCGCGCGCTGGCGCTCGAGAACGATGCGGTCTGGTTCGTGCCGCTCTATGCGGCCGAATACGATTTGTCGGCCGGAGCGCTGGCACGCCTGCCGCTGCCGTCGGCGGGCACCGACGAGCCGGTCGGGCTCGTGTTGCGCACCGATGCGCAGCCGTCGCCGGTCGCGCGGACGCTGATCGATGCCGTGCGCGACATCGCGCGGTCGCGGTTCGGCGACACGCGTGCACGCGGGGCCTCACGCGCGGCGCGCAAACCGGCGCGTCGCGACGATTGACCCGGCGGACCGCGCGGCAAGCGCGGCCCGTTCCCGGCTGCCGGATTGGCCATCCGGTCAGTAGCAGGCCTCGTGGTGCTTGGCGTATCGTACCGATTTTGGTACGATTGGTGTCAAGACGATGACGAGACAGCAGATCCAGGTCACGCTCGGCGTGCGGTTC
The DNA here is from genome assembly GCF_017104825.1 of Burkholderia sp. Ac-20345. Taxonomy (NCBI): domain Bacteria; kingdom Pseudomonadati; phylum Pseudomonadota; class Betaproteobacteria; order Burkholderiales; family Burkholderiaceae; genus Burkholderia; species Burkholderia sp. Ac-20345. Next base: position 50,033 of record NZ_JAAGPO010000028.1, read on the forward strand.
TTCCAGACGGCCCGTGGCAACGAGCCGGTGCGCGAATGGCTGAAGGCGCTCGGGCAAGCGGAGCGAAGGGCGATCGGCGAAGAGATCAAGACCGTTCAACTGGGCTGGCCGCTCGGCATGCCGCTGGTCCGGAAGATCGCGCAGGATCTGTGGGAGATCCGCGTGATGTTGCCGGGGCGGAGCGCCCGCGTGCTGTTTACGGTCGTCAGCGGCGCGATGGTCCTGCTGCATGGCTTCTTCAAGCAGTCGCGGGCCACGCCGTCGGACGATCTCGATGTCACCGTCGCGCGCCTGAAAGCGCTGACGCGCGCCATCTGAATTTACCGGTTGTGCTGGAACGCACCGTCGTCGACGGTCAGGCAGCCGGCAACGCCATGCACTGGAGTACCCCATGACGACCACGAACAATCCGCATATCGGCAGCGATTTCGATACCTTCCTCGAGGAGGACGGCAATCTCGAAGCGGCCACCGCCACCGCGATCAAGCGCGTGATCGCCTGGCAGATCGGGCAGGAAATGAAGGCGCAGCACATCACGAAAACCGCGATGGCCGCGCGGATGAAAACCAGCCGCGCCGCGCTCAACCGTCTGCTCGACGAAACCGACACGAGCCTCACGCTGGCGACGCTCGCGAGCGCGGCCGCCGCACTCGGCAAACGGCTCAGCTTCGAGCTGGTGCCCGCCTGACGGGCGTGAAGAATCGGCGTACGGCCGAATCCGCGACTATCCGCGTGATGCGCACGGCGGAATGGCCGGCAATCCGGCCAGCGGTTCGGTCGTCGATGCGGTCATGATCAGCCGGCGCGTCGCCGCAGGCGGGCGAGTGCCGGCCCGCGCGCGCATGCCGGGTCATTGACGCGGCCCGGCCACCTGCAGATAGAGCAGCGCACCGCCCGCGAGCATCAGCGGGCACAGGATGTACCAGCCGGTCGTCAGGAACAGCCCGGCGACCGCGACCAGAGAAATCCATGCACATCGGCGCGCGATGCCGCCACGCGGCAGCAGTTTCAGCGCGGCGGCTGCGCCGAGCCCATACACCATCACGAAGCATCCGGACGTGACGAGCACGAGCGGCTTCGGTCCGACGTCCGACAGCGTCGTCGCAGCCAGTGCGACGGCTGCGAGCACAGCGATCACGCCGAGACTGCGGCGCGGGACGCCGCCGACCTGGCTGCCTTGCGCGAGCCACGCGGGCAACGCGCCGTCGCGACCGAGCGCCGCGCCGAGCTTGGCCGCGCCCGCGAAATACGCGTTCATCGTGCCGAGCGTGAGCAACAGCGCGCCCGCGGCGGCCAGCACTTGCGCGTGACCGCCGATGCCGCCCGCGATCAGTTCGGCGAGCGGCGCACCCGATGCGCCCGCGGACGGCCCGAGCACCGTCACGCTCGCGGCGGCGACCGACAGATACAGGAACCCGACCACCACGACCGCGATCCCGGCCGAGCGCGGCATGTCGTGCGCGGGCCGGCGGAATTCGGCCGCGAGATGCGTGATCGCTTCCCAGCCGGCGAAACTCCACACGAGCAGCGCGGCGGCCTGGCCGACCGCGAGCCAGCCGTGCGGCGCGAACGGATGCAGGTTCGCGGTGCGCGCATGCGGCGCGGAGGCGAGCACCGCGGCGAGCAGCAGCGTGACGAGCAGTGCCGACAAGACGAGTTGCATGCGGCCCGAAACGGTGACGCCGAATGCATTCGCGGCCGACACGGTCGCGATCAGCGCGGCAGCCGTGACGATGATCGTCGTGTGCCCGCCGCCCGTGACGGCCGCGACGTATGCGCCGCCGAACATCGCGGCGGCCGGCGCACCGGCCGGTACCGCGAAGTAGAAGCACCAGCCGACGATGGCCGCGGCTTTCGGCCCGAACGCGCGCCGCGCGTAAGTCGACACCCCGCCTGAATCGGGATAGCGCGCGCCGAGTGCGGCGAAGGTGGCCGCGAGCGGCCCGGACAGCACGACGAGCGCGGCCCATGCGAGCAGCGAGGCCGGGCCCGCGACCTCGGCAGCCAGGGCGGGCAGCGCGATCACGCCGGTGCCGAGCACCGCGCCGATATAGAGCGCGGCGCCCTGGAAAATCGTCAGCGAGCCCGAGTGATGAGCGGCGGGCGAATCGGCATGCGAGGGCATGGGCAGCAGTCTCCGGAAGTCTTGTTGTGTTTGGGCGCGCGCGTCCGCGCGGAAAATCGTCCGATGCTACCCGAACGATGAGGGCAGCGCGGCCCGGCGATTAGTAGTCCGTGCCGCGGCGCGTGTCAGCCGATGTCAGCAGTGGCGCGCGAGCCGCAGGCGGGCATCCTCGCGCGCGGCGGGCGACAGTTCGGGCGCGTAGTGGAACGCTCCCGAGACCAGCGATGCGACGGGCACGCCGTCACGGAACAACACGCGATTGCCGGCCAGCGCCGGCACCTTGTCGCCGGGCAGCAGCGTGCCGGCAAGATTCAGCGGATCGGCGCCCGTCACGCACACATACTGTCCGTTGCCCGGTTGCCGCCGCAGTTCGCGCAGGATCGGGATCGCTTCGGGCAGCGCGAACTGTTCGCCCGCGAGCCCGGCGACGAAGCGTCCGCCGCGAATCTCGCCGCGCGCTTCGAGGCGCTGCAGCACGCGCACGAGTTCACGCCAGCTCGGCAGCCAGTCGGCTTCGCGTTCGAGCAGCCGCCAGAACACGACGCCGTAGCGGCGCAGCAGCGTCCATGCGATGTGTTCGAGCGCGTCGGGGTCGGTCGCCTGGCCGCGTTTCGGTGCCGGCGCATCGTCCGGCGGCGCGTGGCGTTGTACGAGTGCCCAGCGGCCCGCGTCGTCCATCCCGCCGATCAGCGCGCCGCCGCGCCGCGTGCGCGGCGCATAGGTCGCGCTGCGCTTGACGGCCGGTTTCAGCAGCGCACGCAGGCCCGCGTAGCTGTCCGCATTCACGAGGCCGGCCGACACGAGTTCGCCGAGCGCCTGTTCAAGTTCGACGGGCAGCATGTGCAGGTCGTCGAGCATCGCGTCGAAGAACATCGCGCCGTGCGCGGCGAGGGCGTCGCGCACCTGTGCGGCCCGCGCGGACAGCGCCGGCTGCGCATCGGGATCGCGCAGCGCCTGCCACGCGGAGAGGTGGCGGCGCGGCAGCAGCACGATCGGTGTCGTCTTCACGGGAGTGCCGGCTGCGCGCGCCGGTGCGCCGATGCGGGTCCACACGAGCTTGCCGGAGCGGCACAGCTCGTCGAGCCCGCCCGCCATGTAGTCGGTGAGCCGCGCGGGCAGCAGCGCGTCTTCCCATGCGCTCGCCGCGGCCTCGTAGCCTTCGAACTGTTCGACCACGGCCGCGAGTGCTTCGCGGCCCGTGCCGCGCGTGTCGGGCGTCAGGTGTTGCCAGTGGAACAGGAAGCGCATGAAATCGGCGCGCTCGACCGGCTCGATCTCGCGGCGCAGCCGCTTCACCGTATAGCGATGAATGCGCGCAAGCAGATGGCGTTCGCACCATTCGTCCGTCGTCGTGCCCGGCGTGAACCGGCCGCGCATCACATAACCTTCGCGCTCCAGCGCTGCGAGTGCCGTCGCGATCGACGCAGGCGGCAGGCCGAGCGGTGTCGCGATCGAATCGAGGGCAAGCGGGCCGCAGCCGGTGAGCCGTGCGCGGATCACGTCGACGAGTGCGGCATCCGCTTCCCACGGCTGCGCGCAGGCAGCCGGCACCTTGAGCGCCGGCGCGATGCGCGCGTCCGGATGCAGCGCACGCACGCACACGAGCCGTTCGACTGGCACCCACATGGCGGCACCGTTCGGCGTGACGAGTTTCGTTGCGCGGCGGCGTTCGGCGAGCTCCGCGAGCCGGTCGGGCCAGCCTTCGTATACGTGTGCTTCACTGTCGGCGATGCACGCGAGCGTGAGCAGCGCGTCGTGCATTTCGTCGGCGTCGCGCACGAGCGGCCATGCTTCGTCGCGCACCGCATCGATCGCGTCGGCGTCGAGCGCGCCGAGCTCGTCGGCCGATTCGGGATCGCTCCAGCGGCGCGACTGTACGGCCTGCGTGCGGCGCTCCTCGAGCGGCGCATCGTCGAGGAACGCGTAGGGTTTTGCGTTCAGGATCTCGGCCGCGAGCGGCGACGGCGCGGGCAGGTCGCGCGCGACGAGCTCGATCGCGCCGCTTTCGATCCGGCGCAGCAGCGCAAGCCAGCCATCGGTGTCCATCGCGTCGTGCAGGCAGTCGTCGAGCGTCTGGTCGACGAGCGGGTGATGCGGAATCTCGCGCTCGCCGACGATGTTCTCGAGGCACGCGACCTGATCGGGGAACACGGTCGCGAGCAGATCCTCGCTCTTCATCCGCTGCAGTTGCGGCGCGGTGCGCTTGCCGCCGGTGAAGCGCGGCAGCGCGAGCGCGGTCGTCGCGTTCCAGCGCCAGCGCACGCCGAACAACGGCGCGTCGAGCAGTGCCTGGATCAGCACGTGCTCGGCGCTGGCCGAACGCAGGTAGCGCCACACTTCGTCGAGCGCGAAGCTGTGCGCGAGCGACAGCGACAGGATGATCGCGTCGTCGGTCGCGGCCGCCTGCAGCTCGAAGTTGAAACTGCGGCAGAAGCGCTTGCGCAGTGCGAGCCCCCATGCGCGGTTGATGCGGCTGCCGAACGGCGAATGGATCACGAGCTGCGTGCCGCCCGATTCGTCGAAGAAGCGCTCCATCACGAGCGTGTCCTGCGTCGGCAGCGCGCCGAGCGCGGCGCGGGTGCGTGCGAGGTAGTCGGCGATCTGGTGCGCGGCGTCGGGCGACAGGTGCAGATCGTCGACGAGCCAGCGCAACGCCGGCATGAGGCGGCTTTCGGCCGGGCTGGCAGGGGTGGCACGGGCGACGTCGTTTCGTACACTGATCGCGGCTTCGGCTTCGGCTTCGGCTTCGGCTTCGGCTTCGGCTTCGGCTTCGGCTTCGGCTTCGGCTTCAACACGTCGCGTCGATTTTGCACCGCCCTTGGTCTTGGATTTGGTCGTCGCCTTGACTCCAGCCGCCGTCTTCCCGCCGATATCGACGTCAGTGCGTTCACCGCCTCCGGCATGCCCTTGCGGGTCACCGTCGGCGAACAGTCCGTCGAGCCGCGCGCGCAGCCGGCCGACCGCCGCTGACAGCTCGTCGCTGCGCCCCGGCGCTTCGCCGAGCCAGAACGGAATGTTCGGCGACTGGCCTTGAGCGTCCTCGACACGCACGCGGCCCGTTTCAACGCGAATGATCCGGTACGACTGGTTGCCCAGCTGGAACACGTCGCCCGCGAGGCTCTCGATCGCGAAATCCTCGTTGACGGTACCGACCTGGATGCCCTGCGGTTCGAGCAGCACAGCGTAGTCGGCCATGTCGGGGATCGTGCCGCCCGACGTGGTCGCGGTCATCATCGCGTTGCGGCGCCCGCGCACGGTGCCGCCGACCACGTCGCGATGCAGGTATGCGCCGCGCACGCCGCGCCGGCTCGTGAAACCTTCGGCGAGCATCGTCATGACTTCGTCGAAGCGCTCGCGCGTCAGCCGCGCGTACGGCGCCGCGCGCGTGAAGCTTGCATACAGCGCGTCTTCCTGCCATTCCGTGCACGCCACTTCGGCGACGATCTGCTGCGCGAGCACGTCGAGCGGCGCTTCGGGAATGCGCAGCGTGTCGAGCTCGCCGCGCTGCACGCAATCGAGCAGCGCCGCGCATTCGACGAGTTCGTCGCGCGACAGCGGAAAGAGCCGGCCCTTCGGCACGCCGCCGACATGGTGCCCGGAGCGGCCGACGCGCTGCAGGAACGGTGCGATCCCGCGTGGCGAGCCGACCTGGCAGACGAGATCGACGTCGCCGATATCGATGCCGAGTTCGAGCGATGCGGTGGCGACGAGCAGCTTCAGTTCGCCGCGCTTCAGGCGCTGCTCGGCGTCGAAGCGGTGTTCCTTCGCGAGGCTGCCATGATGCGCGGCGATCGCTTCCTTGCCGAGCCGGTCGGCGAGATGGCGTGCCATGCGCTCGGCGGTGCGCCGCGTGTTGACGAACACCAGCGTCGTGCGATGCGCGGCCGCGAGGCCGGCGATGCGGTCGTACACCTGTTCCCACACGTCGGTTGCCATCACGGGTTCGAGCGGCACGTTCGGCAGTTCGAGCGCGAGGTCGCGCTCGCGCGTGTGGCCCGTGTCGACGATCGTGCAGTCGCGCGGCGCGTCGGCCGGGCCGCCGACCAGGAAGCGCGCGACCGCGTCGATCGGCTTTTGCGTGGCTGACAGCCCGATGCGCGGCAGCGCACGACCGGCCAGCGCGTCGAGACGCTCGAGCGACAACGCGAGATGGCTGCCGCGCTTCGATGACGCGAGCGCATGGATTTCATCGACGATGACCGAGCGCACGTTCGACAGCATCTGCCGCCCCGACGTGGACGACAGCAGTACGTACAGCGATTCGGGTGTCGTCACGAGGATGTGCGGCGCGCGCTTGCGCAGCGCGGCGCGCTCGGCCTGCGTCGTGTCGCCGGTGCGCACGGCGGTGCGGATCGCCGGCACCGGCAGGCCGAGTTGCGCGAGCGATTCGGCGATGCCGGCCAGCGGCGCATCGAGGTTCACGTGGATGTCGTTCGACAGCGCCTTCAGCGGCGACACGTACACGACGAGCGTCGCGTCGGGCAGCGTGCCGTCGTGCGAGAGCGCATCGCGCACCAGATCGTCGAGCGCGCAGAGGAACGCGGTGAGCGTCTTGCCGGAGCCGGTGGGCGCGGCGACCAGCGTCGAGCGGCCGGCCTTGATGTGCGGCCACGCAAGCGCCTGCGCGCCGGTCGGCGCGGCGAACGTGCGCCGGAACCACGCGGCGACGGCCGGGTGGAACACGTCGAGCGCACTGGCGGCAGGGCGGGTAGCGGTGACGTCCATCGGAGCGTTGAAATGGGGTGCAAGCGCGCGGAAGGTGCGCGTGCGAATCGAATCGTCAGTGTGCCAGACGTCGCGCGTGCGTGCCGGGCACGCAGGTCGACGATTCGGATTCAGATGGGGGCCCGCACCGTACTTTCAATGAACGGAAAGTTGCATGCGCGTCGGCATGCCGATCGCGCGCCGAATTGCGTCAAATTGCAACTAAACGCGATTCAGCCAGCCGAGCCAGTGTTCGAGCAGCGGCGCACGCGACCACAACGACTGCGCGAGCCACAGTGTGCCGCCCCATGCGGCGGCCACGACGATCAGGTCGCAATTCCCGCTGTTCCACAGGTTCAGCGAATGACGCCGCCAGATCCACGGCACGCCGAGCGGGTTCGGCCAGTCGGCGAGCAGGTGCATCACGCCGCCGCACGCGAAGCCGAACAGCGGCGCGGCCCACAGCGGATGCGGATGATGGATGAGCCCGTGCCACCCGAGCGCGAGCAGCGCGATCCAGCCGATGCCCCAGTGCGTGACGGTGCGATGCGTGATCCACAGGCGGCGCTTGCGGCTCCACCATGCGACTTCGAGCCAGTCGGGCGCGGTGCCGCCCGCGACGCCCGCCGCGAATGCGGCGAACAGGCCCGAATGCCACGGGCCTGTTGCCCCGGTTTGTGCGACGAGGACGGCGGCGGCGACTCCGGCTGCGAAGCCGGACGCATGATGCGCATTGTGTGATGCCATAGGAAGCGAGACGAAGAAACGTGAAGCGGCGCGTGAACGAAAAAATGATGCGGTGCGAAAGCGGGGCGCTATCTTCGCAGATCGTCTCGTGCTGCGGGAGGGCCGTTTGCAGATTTTTTTGCACGTGCCGCTTGGCCCGCCGCGCAGTTCGCAACTTTCGGTTTTGTGCGCTGCGTGACGATGCGCATCACGTGCAATTTCGACCGATTCGCATGCATGTTCGGAAGCCGCAGCATGATCGTGCGCACACGACGAATGCGCTTTCGTCGCACGCCACGTGTTCGACCCTTTTTGTCCCCCTATACTACGAAACCGGAGATGGCCATCGGCGTGCCGGCGGCCATGAGCGGAACAGGTGCTTTTCCTGCCTGAAGGAGATCCACATGGGGGACATGCAATGACTACGCTGAATCGCTTCAAATCATCCGCTGTCGTGCTCGCGACGGTGGCCGGCATCGGCTTCCTGCCGAACGCGCCCGTCTATGCGAAGGGGCCGCAGCCGGCCGTCCTGACGAGCTCGGCCGTTGCGGTGGCCGACAAGTACAGCGCGGATGCCGCGGAGCGGATCTTCAAGGAAGGCGGCAACGCGATCGACGCGGCCGTCGCGATCGCATTCACGCTCGCCGTCACGTATCCGGAAGCCGGCAACATCGGCGGCGGCGGCTTCATGACGATCTACAAGGACGGCAAGCCGTACTTCATCGACTACCGCGAACGCGCGCCGCTCGCCGCGACGAAGGACATGTATCTCGACAAGGACGGCAACGTCGTCAAGGGCATGAGCCTGTATGGTCCGCGCGCGGTCGGCGTGCCGGGCACGGTCGCGGGCATGTGGGAAGCGCAGAAGCGCTTCGGCAAGCTGAAGTGGAAGCAGGTGCTTGCGCCGGCGATCCACTATGCGCGCGACGGCTTCGTCGTCGACGAACAGCTCGCGCAGCGCGGCGTCGACGCATCGAAGGAGTTCGGCGGCAAGACCAACTTCGACAAGTATTTTTCAGGGCTGAAGGCCGGCGTGAACTTCAAGCAGCCGGATCTCGCCGACGTGCTCACGCGCATTGCGGACGACGGCGCGGAAGGTTTCTACAAGGGCAAGACGGCCGAGCTGATCGCCGCATCGATGAAGACCGGCGACGGCAACGGGCTGATCACCACCGAAGATCTCGCGCAGTACCGCGCGGTGTGGCGCCAGCCGGTGCAGGCGAAGTGGAACGGCTATGACGTGATTACCGCGCCGCCTCCGAGCTCGGGCGGCATCGGCCTCGTGCAGCTGCTGAAGATGAAGGCCGACCTCAAGCAGGACTTCGAGGGCGTGAAGCTCAACTCGCCGCAGTACATCCACCTCGTCGCGGAAATCGAGAAGCGCGTGTTCGCCGATCGTGCGCAGTATCTCGGCGATCCGGATTTCTACAAGGTGCCGATCGCGCAGCTGACCGACAACGCATACATCGCGAAGCGGGCGGGCGAAGTCAACCCGAAGGAGCCGTCGGATACGAAGAGCGTGCAGCCGGGCCTCGGCACGACGATGCCGGAAAAGGCTGAAACGACGCACTTCTCGGTGGTCGACAAGTGGGGCAATGCGGTGTCGAACACGTACACGATCAACGGCTATTTCGGCTCGGGCGTGATCGCCGACGGCACGGGCATCGTGCTGAACGACGAGATGGACGACTTCTCCGCGAAGCCGGGCGTCGCGAACATGTTCGGCGTGGTCGGCAGCGACGCGAACGCGATCGAACCGAAGAAGCGCCCGCTGTCGTCGATGTCGCCGACGATCATGACCAAGGACGGCAAGGTATCGCTCGTGATCGGCACGCCGGGCGGCTCGCGCATCTTCACGTCGATCTTCCAGGTGATCAACAACATCTACGACTTCAAGATGCCGTTGAAGGAAGCCGTCGGCGCGATGCGCTTCCATCACCAGCTGCTGCCGCCGAACACGATCTTCTGGGAGCCGTACCACCCGATCGAAGGCGAACTCGCGAAGCAGATCGAGGCGCGCGGCTATACGCTGAAGGGGCAGGATTTCAGCGGCGACATCCAGGTGATCAAGATCGACGGCAAGACGCCGGAGGCGATGGCCGACCCGCGCGGTCGTGGCGTGACGCGGATCATTCACTGATGTAAAGGGGGCGTGCGCGGTGGCGAAGGCGGCCGCGCACACCATGTTCCGCAGCCGGGTGTCGTGCCGCCGGCTGCGGGACGCACTCAGCCGGTGGACCGGATGAATCCGGCGATGCGTACCGCGATGGCGTCGGGCGCATCCTCGAAGCAGTAGTGCCCGACGCCCGCCAGCCGTTCGACGGGCGCGGCCGGAAACAGGGCCGTGAAGAGCGGCAGGAAGTGTTCGGCGCCGAGCGTTCGATCGGCGTCTCCCCAGATCGCGAGCGCGGGCTTTTCGCGTATCGCGCGCAGTGCCGCCGCATCGGGCTCCTCGAACCGGTGCGCGCCGGCGGCAAACCCGCGGGCCCATCCGATTGCGCCGACGCAGTCCTCAGGCTGCGCGAACGGCTCGCCGTATGCGGCGAGCCAGGTGTCGTCGATGACCGCGTGATTTTCGAATCCGTTCAGCTTCAGCGTGCTCAGGATGTTGAAGCCGAGCTGACCGAGCACCGTCTCCAGCGTATCGTCCGCCGCCGCGCGCATGATCCACTGGAACCACGGCGCATCGCGACCGTTCGCGGTCAGGCGCTCGACCAGGTCGGGCTGGCCGAACGGCGTCGGCCCATTCGCGGACACGATGCGCCGGATCCGATCCGGATGCCGCGCGGCCAGCCCCATGCCGACCGGCCCGCCGAAGTCGTGCATCACGAGCGTGATGCGATCGAGGTCGAGCGCGAGCACGAAGCGCTCAAGATTGTCGATATGGTCCTGCAGCCAGTAGCTGCGGCCCTGCGGCGTCGCGCTTTTGCCGAAGCCCATGTGATCGGGGACGACGACGCGGTGCGTCGGACTCAGCGCCGTAACCAGATGGCGGAACAGGTAGCCCCACGTGGGTTCGCCATGCAGGCACAGGATGGTTTCGCCGTCATGCGGGCCTTCGTCCACGTAGTGCATCCGGAAGCCGGATGTGTCGTCGAAATGCGGGGCGAATGGAAAGGTGCCATCGAACGTGGCATCGGGCCTGATCATCGAACGCTCCTTCGGATAGTCGGACAGATTGATTTCAAGTTGAAACCGAATCGAAGCGTAGGATATTAGGTTTCAAGTTGCAACCAAAAAGATGTCCGGGACAACCTTGGATGGACTGCGCCATGGGTGCGTGATGATGCGTCGGAAGGGAACAGTGCCGGAATTTATCGGCCGGAAATAGGAGTTGATGTGCCAATCGGGCCCGAATCGACCATTCCGTTCGTCGAACGCGAACAGTCGGGCCTCGGACGATTGATCTTTCGTGTAACGAGTTTTATATTGCAACCATTCATTTCAACGGAAACGACCGCCGTTCCACCCGCATTTGGGGAACGGCATCGCCCCATGCATCGATGAACAGACGAACCACGCACGAGGATTCCCCCTGCGGCGTTGCCCGTCCGCTGGACGCGATCGGCGACTGGTGGTCGCTGCTGATCGTGCGCGACGCGTTCGACGGGCTGCGCCGCTTCGGCGAATTCCAGAAGAACCTCGGGCTGGCCAAGAACATCCTGGCCGCGCGTCTGCGCAACCTGGTCGCGCACGGGATCATGGACATGGTGCCGGCCGCGGACGGCGGCGCGCATCACGAATACGTGCTGACCGAGAAAGGGCGCGGCCTGTTTCCGCTGCTCGTCGCGCTGCGGCAGTGGGGCGAGGATTTCTTCTTCGAACCGGACGAGGCGCACGTGCTGCTCGTCGACCGCAAGAGCGGATTGCCGGTCAGGAAACTGGAACTGCGGTCGCAGGATGGGCGTGTGCTCGGGCCGGAGGACACGGTCGTGCTGCCGCCGCCGGATTGACCCGCGGCGGTCGCATCCGAGCTACCGCTTCAGCAGCGCGTGCGCCTGCACGATCTGCTCGGCGAGCTGGTTGATCGAGATGCGCCGCTCCATCGCCTGCGAGCGGATCTGCTGATAGGCCTCTTCCTCGCTGATCGCGTTGTGCTGCATCAGCAGCGTCTTCGCTTCCTGCAGCGTGCGCGCGGACATCACGCGCTGTTCGAGCTGCGCGATGCGGCGCCGGTATTCGTCGTGCCGGCGGCTCTGGTGGCACGCGAGCGCCATCGCGCTCAACAGGCCGAACGAGCGTACCGGCGTCGTCACCGCGCTCTGCGCATCGATGCGCAGCATCAGTTCGAGGATCGTCGGGCTCTCGTAGGTCGTGACGGCGATGAGTGGCGGCCGTGCGTCGTCCTCCAGCCACGGAATCGACAGGTGCAGCAGGTCGGGCCGGACCGCGAGAATCACGAGGTCGACGCTTTCCGGCAACGCGGCGGGCGGAGGCCAGCGCTGCTCGGTCGGGCAGCCGATGCGCGAGAGCTGTTCGACGAGCAGCAGGCCGTTGTCGTCATCCGGGTAGTACACCATCACGCGCAGCGAGCGCAGTTCGGCGAGCAGGCGAGGCGTCGAGCGGATCGGGGTGCGGGCGCGCATCGTCGGTTACGCCTTCTGTTCGTCGGGCGCGTGCACGCGGTCGCCGAGCGAATGCGTGACGAGGTACGGATCGGGATGCACGCGCCGCGTCGCTTCGCGCACGATCGTGAAATTGCCGTCGGCCGTTGCGCAGCCGATGCGCGGGTAGAGACACGTGTGCTGCGTGAGCCGGTCGATCTTCACGCGCCCTTGCGGCGCGTCGAATTCCGCATCCGCGAGATGTTCGACGAGCCGGTCGCGCTGGTCGGTGCCGGCACGCGCGAGCGCGTTGGCGAACAGGTGCACCTGGAAATACGCGGCTTCCCATGGCGCGGACGCGCTCGCGTCGTCGCCGAAACGCGCCTTGAGCTGCGCGATGCAGCGCCGGTTCACGTCCGAATCGATGGTCTGGAAATAGGGCGATGACGTGTAGTGGCCGGCCGCGGCCGCGCCCATCTGGCCGAGTTCGATCTCGGAGGTCGTCAGGCTCGCGATCGGCATCTTGCGCGCATCGAGGCCGGCTTGCGCATACGCGCGGTAGAACGCGGCCGTGCTGTCGCCCACCAGCGTGCTGAACACGAAGTCGGGCGCCTTCGCGCGGATGTCCTCGACCACCGCCGCGAAATCCTGCTCGGACGCGACGAGCGGCATGTACACCTCGCCGAGGATCTGGCCTTCCGGATGCTGCGTGACGAGGTCGATCATGATGCGGTTCGACTCGTACGGGTAGATGTAGTCGGACCCGACCAGGTACACACGTGCGCCGAATTGCGCGGTCATGAACGCGGCGAGCTGCACGCTGTTCTGGTTGGGCGCCGCGCCCGTGTAGATCACGTTCGGCGAGAACTCGAAGCCTTCGTAGAGCGTCGGGTAAAACAGCAGCTTGTCCCACTTCTCGACGATCGGAATCAGCGCCTTGCGGCTGCTCGACATGTACGCGCCGAACAGCACGTTCACGCGCTCGGTGGCGATCAGCTCCTCGGCGAGCCGCGCGTAGACGGCCGGGTCCGAACAGGCATCGCGCACGACCGGCACGATCTCGCAGCCGTTCGCGCCGCCCGCCTCGTTGATCTCGGCGATCGCCTGCAGCGTGCCGCGCAACTGGCTCTGGCCGAGGTGCGACGTGCATCCGCTTTGCGAGAACAATACGCCAACCTTCACACTGTTCATTCGGTCTTTCCTGTCTCTTCCGGGTGGGGCCGTCACGCGGTCAGCCGCCCGGCCGCGTGCGCGACGACGGCCGGCAATGCGTCGCCGTTCGCCGCGTGGATGCAGCTCGGGCCGACGCCAAGTATTGTAGACAACCCCGGCGGCTCGCCGAACGACAAACCGGCGATCGCGACGCCACGCCGCCGGCCCTGGCGTGCCGCGTGACGCGCATCCTCGACGAGGTAGCGGGGGTCGAACACGTCGATGTCGGCTGCTTCGCCGTCACCGATCATCAATACGGCGGCCCGTGCGCTCGCGGCTTCGCGGCGCAGCAACGCCAGCGCATGGCGCAGTGCGGCGCCCGTGCGCGTACTCATCCCGCTGTCGGCCGCGAGCAGCGCCGCACGACGGCCGGCGTCGAACGCTTCGCCAAAATCCTTGAAGCGCGCGTAATACACGCGATGCCGGCCGTCCGACGTGTAGCCGTGCACGGCCCAGCGCCGCCGCTGCCGGTCGAACAGGTCGCCGAGCACGAACGCCGCTCTCTTTTCGAGCGTGGCGACCTGCGCGGCCGTCGACGCCGACAGGTCGAGCAGGATCAGCACGGGCCCGCGCGCGTCCTGCGCCATGCGGCGGCGAAACACGCGCGGATCGGGCGCATGCCCGGCACGGCGTGAGATCCGTGCGGCGATCACGGCGTCGACGTCGAGCGCATCGCCGTCGAGCTGGCGGCCGACGCGCCGCATCGGCTCGGCCGCACGCGGAGACGGCACCCGCTTCGCCGTGCGCCGGTCGGCTTCGATCAGCGCGGCAAGCGAACGGGGTGGTACCGACGTGGCCGGCGGGCGTTCGACGATCGTCGTCCAGTCGCGGCGTTCGCGTTGGGTGTGGCAATTCCATTCGGGATAGCGCGGCGCATCGGGCGCGGGCGGCGGTTCGTCGTCCGGTTCGTCGCCGTGGCCGCCGGTCGAGGCCGACATCTCGACGCCTTCGTTGCCGGCCTGTTCGGCCGCGGCGGCCGGCTGCGCCCACAGCCACGCGTTGTCGTCGCGATAGGGCAGCCATGCGCCGTCGTCGGGTTCGAAACGCACGCGCATCTGGCCGAGATCGTTCGCGAGTCGCGATGCGATCGTGCGGAACGCGCGGTAGTCGTCGAGCGCATCGCGGTGATCGTTGAACAGTTGCACGCCCTTGTCGACCCACGGGTTGCCGTCGCGATATGACGGATCGAACAGCGCTTTCGCCAGCCGTGCGCACAGGCGGCCGAACGTGAGCCCTTCACGGTCGATCGGCGCGAACGCGGGCGCCCAGAACGTCGCGAGCCCCGGCCACGTGCGCGCGAGCAGCGCCTCGACGCGCGCATCCTCGATCAGCCCGGCGATCGCGATGCCGATCGGCGTCAGCTTGTCGGCTGGTTCGCCGGACGGCGAGTGCCGCCAGTGTGCAAGCGCGTGCGCGGCCGCCGCGATGCGCGCGTCGGGCGGCAACGCACCGGGCACGCGCAACGCGGCATGGCCGAGCGTCGCGCGCAGCGCCGCATCGTCGAGCCGTACGTCGGTCTCGTGCGCGGTCATGCCGTGCAGGAAGCGGGCGAGTTGCAGCGCGCTCATGTCGCGAAGTGCGCGGCGGCCATCGTCTGCAACGCGGCACGCGTGTCGGCGTCGTCGGTCGCCGCGTCGCTGATCGCGATCCGGCACGCATCGAGCGGCGCAAGCCCCGCGACGATCAGCCGGGCCGCGTGCACGAGCAGGCGCGTCGATGCACCTTCGTCGAGCCCGTTGCCCGCCTGCGCCAGCGCGCGCGTACGCTGCGCGAGATCGACGAGCCGGCGCGCGGTTTCCCGGTCGGCGCCGCTTTCGCGCACGACGACGTCGGCTTCATGCGCGGCATCCGGATAGCCGAAGTCGATTGCGACGAAACGTTGCCGCGTCGACGGCTTCAACCGCCGGTGCTCGCCGTGATAGCCGGGGTTGTACGAGATCACCAGATGGAAATCCGGATGCGCATGCACGACCTCGCCGAGCCGGTCGAGCGGCAGCACGCGCCGCGAATCGGTCAGCGGATGGATCACGACCGTTGCATCGGGGCGCGCCTCGACGATCTCGTCGAGATAGCAGATCGCGCCATGCCGTGCCGCGAGCGTGAGCGGCCCGTCGGCCCAGTAGGTGCCGTCGGCGTCGAGCAGGTGGCGGCCGGTCAGGTCGGCGGCCGACGTGTCGTCGTTGCACGCGACCTGGATCAGCGGCAGGCCCATGCGCCACGCCATGTACTCGACGAAACGCGTCTTGCCGCAGCCGGTCGGCCCTTTCAGCAGCACCGGAAGGTGATGGCGGCAGGCCGTCTCGAACCAGTCGGCCTCGGCGCCGGCAGCCTGGTAGAACGGTGCGTCGGCAATGCGGTGCCCGGCGAGCGGATCGGTGGCAAGCGGCGTATCGCGTGCGCTCATTACCACCTCCCGGTCATCATCAGCATGCCGGGCAGCCAGCAGGTGCCGACGCCGATCGCGATCGTGTAGCCGGGCAGGAAGCGCACGCGCCGCTTCAGCCCGAGCGCGACGAAGAACAGGAACCACAGGCTCGACCACAGCAGCCACATCGTGCCGAAGCGCACGTCATGCGACGTGCCGGCATAGACGAGCGCGCTGATCGCGACGAACAGGCAGTACCAGCCGAGGCCCGCGCCTTGCAGCCCGCGCCACTGGACGGCGGCGAGATACAGGTACGTGAATGCGAACAGCAGGCCGCCCGCGCTCGAGAAGTATTGCTGCGGCGCCGAGGCCTGCACGAGGCCGACGAGGTTGATCAGCAACGCGAGCAGCCCGACGAGCAGGTTCAGGCCGGCTGCGTCGCGCGGTTCGATGCGACCGGTGAGCGCGACGCCGTTGACGACCAGCACCGCGCCGATGAAGAAGAGAGCGACACCGAGCATGATGGAGGCTCCAGAGAGAGACGGAGCCGTTCGCGCACGCGGCGCGAACGGCCGGGCAGGGCGCGGGCTCAGCGGTGCGCGGGCGCTTCGGACGGGATGCCCTCGATCGGGCATTCGGGCGTGCCGGGCGTCGCGCGCGTGAGGCGTTCGACGGCCTGGCGCGTGCCGTCCGGGTCGTTCACCCAGTTCGCGTAGAACTCGAACGGGCATTGCGCGACGCCGTTCGGCGATTCGCCGGAACCGATCTTGCCCGTGTAGCCGCGGTGCAGCAGCTTGTACAGGTGGTTCTGCGACTGCATGTTGCGGCGGGCGTCGCGGATCAGGCTCACCGACAGCTCCGCGTACTGCACGCCGTTTTCTTCCTCGCCGCATTCGCCGAGCGTGCGGCCGTCGAAGCCGACGATCGCCGAGTGGCCGAAATACGAATACACGCCGTCGAACCCGGACGCATTCGCGACCGCGACGTAGCAGTTGTTCATGAACGCCATCGCCTTCGACACGAGCACCTGCTGGTCCTTCGCCGGGTACATGTAGCCCTGGCAGCGCACGACGAGCTCGGCGCCGCGCATCACGCAGTCGCGCCAGATCTCCGGGTAGTTGCCGTCGTCGCAGATGATCAGGCTGATCTTGAGCCCCTTCGGCCCGTCGGCGACATACGTGCAGTCGCCCGGATACCAGCCTTCGACCGGTACCCACGGCATGATCTTGCGGTACTTCTGCACGATCTCGCCCTGGTTGTTGATCAGCACGAGCGTGTTGTACGGCGCCTTGTTCGGGTGTTCCTCGTGGCGCTCGCCGGTCAGCGAGAACACGCCCCACACATTGGCCTTGCGGCATGCGGCCGCGAAGATGTCGGTCTCCTCGCCGGGGATCGTCGAGGCCGTGTCGTACATCTCCTTCGCGTCGTACATGATCCCGTGCGTCGAGTATTCGGGAAACACGATGAGGTCCATGCCGGGCAGGCCGCGCTTGATGCCGACCACGCGCTCCGCGATTTCTCGGGCGTTCGCGATCACGTCGGCGCGCGTGTGCAGGCGCGGCATCTTGTACTGGACGACGGCGACGCCGACGGCGTCGTTGCTGCTGGAAATATCGCCATGACGCATGGTGTGCTCCTGGTTCGGGTGAAGACGTGCGTTTTCGAAAGACAAAAAAAGCCCTTGCCTCGACGAGCGAGGCAAGGGCTTCTTTGCCGGTCCGTTCATCCGACAACGCTGTCGGATAACGGGAATGCGGATGGGTGGCCCGATGTCGGGCCGGCGAAGCGCGGGCTAGCGGGCGCGCGCTGCGCACGATCGTGGGACGTCTTTGTCCGCCGGATCGATGGGATGCACTCTAGGCAAAGTTTTTTTTTGACGCAACATCGCGTATACCCCTGCACGTCATGATCAAGCGGCGACCGGTACGGGGGGCGTTCGGGGTCGTGCATTGCGTTAGGCGATCGCGCGGGGTCGGACGCAAGATTGCGCGAACGATGGGGCGGTATCGTGCGCACGTCGGCGCGAACCGATCGCCGTAACCGGCACATCGGCATTGCCTTGAAGGTTGCGTGTACAACCTTTATGGGCATGCCGATGCGCGTCGAACGATGCTCAGCTCCGGTCGTTCGCCGCGTTGCTTTCGAGGAAGCTGTCCACCGCGATCAGCGACTGCTCGTCGAGCGTACCCAGCACGCTTTTCAGCTTCAACTGCAGCTTCAGCGCATCGAGATAGCTGTCGAACAGCTTCTGCCGGATGCCCGAGATGTCGCGCCGCAGGTTCAGCGTTTCGTATGTCGTGCTGTAGCCGACCTGGTGCGCCTTCATCGACGAATCGTATGCGAGCCGCGCGGCTTGCAGCGACTGCTGCAGCGCGCGGATGCGCTTGCCGACCGATTCGAGCGCGGACAGCGCCTCGCGATGATCGGTGCCCAGTTGCTCCTCGACCTCGCGCAGCCGGTTGCGGTATTGCTCGGTCACGTGCTCGGCTTCCACCTGCCGGTAGTACACGCTGCCGCCGGAGAAGATCGGGATCGTCACCTGCACGCCGACCGCGCTCTGATGGAAGTCGGAGCGATCGGTGAGCCCGCGCAGGTTCGGGTTGAGCCCGCGCGAATACGACGCGAACAGGTCGACGGTCGGCAAGTGCTCGGCGCTGACGCGCTTCGCGGCGAGCCGCGCGACCTGGACGTCGCGATACGCCTGCCGGTACGCGGGGTTGTCCTGCGGCGCGTATTCGCCCGCCGGAATGCGCGGCGACGACCCGCGCATCGCGAGCCTCGGCCAGCGCGAGAAATCGATCGTCGAACCGAGCAGCGTCTCGTAGCGCGCGCGGCGCGCATCGACATCGGTTTGCGCGAGGGCTTCGTCGGATTGCGCGAGGCTGCGGCGCGCCTCGATTTCGGCCGTATCGCCGATCGTCTTCATCCCGAGCTGCGCCATGCGCCGCGTATCGCTTTCGAGCCGGGTGAGCGCGTTCACTTCGTCGTCGGCCGACTGCAGTTTCTCGCGCGCGCTCAGCAGGTCGAAGCACGCGTTCGCGACGCGCAGGATCAGGTCCTGCCTCGCCACCTCGAGCTTCTGTTTCGCCGATTCCTCGTACTCGGTCGCGCGCCGCATGTCGTACAGGTAAGGCACGTTGAACAGCGCCTGCGTGACCTGCGCGGAACCGTATGCGGCATTGCTCGACCCGCTGACGTCGATGCCGAACAGGTTCGCGTGCGTCCCGTAGCGTCCCCATTCGAGTTGCGCGGCAGCCTGCGGCAACATCTGCGCGCGTGCTTCGGGGAATTTCTGGCGGGCCGCGTCGTATTCGCTGCGCGCCTGCAGGTAGCGCGGATCGTGCACAGCCGCGTACTGGAAGGCGGTGTCGAGGCAGAACGCATGCGCGTTTGCGGACATCCCGGCTATCGTTACAGCGAACAATGTCATGGTTGCAAGTCGGGGATTCCACCTAGTCGAAAAACTTGATAGGGAATTACCCGCATTCCGCGTCGCCGATCCGCAATTCGCGCACCTCGTTTCAAACATGGCCGTCTCCGTCTCCTGCCCGTGCCGCAACGCATTGCGGCGGGATTTAAACGTATTGAAATTGAAATTCAAACAGCGTGAATGCCTGCTACCAGTGGCGCATCGGAAAACGCGCCTGTAAGAGTGTGTCCTCCATTGAATTCCGATGCGCTCGCATGATAGCCTGATTTCGGCTCGTAATCGCAGTGATTATTAGATTAACAAGTCGCTAGGGATTAAAAGCCGTTTGTCTTTCAATGAAGGTTCTTTGCATCATCTTTATTTTTTACGAGGAGAGAATGATGAAGGTCATGACGACGGAACAGGTCAGGAATGTGCATGGCGGCGGTGCGATCAGCTCGCTGGGTAGCCTCGCCGTTGACGCCGCGCCGGTGGTGACCGCGCTCGGCCAGTTCCTGCCGAGCCTCGGCAATTACCTGCAGAACCCGAAGACGTTCAATAACACCGGCAAGTAACCGCCGTGCGCGGGGAGGCGCCCCCCGCGCGAAATGCTGCGAAACAGAAGGAAAAGAATCGATCGCCGCAGTGGAAATAAAACGAATCCGAAATGCATTATTTTCGGTTCGGGCGATTATCAGGAGGCAGGAGTGCCGGATTATCCCCGTAATAAAGTCAACAGCCATTGGGATTGCAATTGGCTGACGGTGGCGGGCATTCCGACAATATAAAGGCCACAACAAATGCGAGACATCACGGAAGAACAGGCCCGCCAGATTCGCGGCGGCGCGTCGCTTTACTCCAATTCGGCCGCCTATACGGTCGATCTCGTCAACCAGTCGATCGGGACCACGCTCCAGGGCCTGATGACCCAGTACCAGACCCGCGCCGTCGAACAGTTCCGGATGTCGCTCGGCTCGTCGCGCTGAGCGGCCCGCCCAGCAGCCGGTAACACCGATCTTCCGTCGCAGCCGGCAGCGTGCCGGCTGCGCCCATGCGTATCGCGCACGACCCGCCACGGGCCCGCTACCGGCAGGCCCGGGCGGCGCGTCGTCGCGCCCCGGGTGCCCGACCATGCTCTTCAATACGCGTAAAGTCCGTCCGGTCCTGCAGGACGAGGTGACGGAGTGCGGCCTGGCCTGCCTCGCGATGATCGCGTCGTGGCACGGGCGCGAAACGACGTTGCGCACGCTGCGCAACCGCTATCCGGTCCGGATCGATTCCGGGCTGTCGTTCTTCGACCTGATGGAGATCTCGAACGATCTCGGCCTGCGCGCTCGCGGGCTGCAGTTCGACGCGGGCGAGCTCGACGGGCTCAAGACGCCGTGCATCCTGCACTGGGGGATGAACCACTATGTCGTGCTGACGAAGGTCGGCTACGGCAGCGTGCACATCGTCGATCCCGCGCTCGGCGAGACGAAACTGCCGCTCGCGCAGGCGCTCACGCACATCACCGGCTATGCGCTCGAACTGAATCCGGACATCGGCTTCACGCGGGCTGGGCAGGCTGACCGGATCCGGTTGCGCGACTACCTCGAAGGGCTGACCGGCATCCGCAAGAGCCTCGCGATCGGCATCGCGGGCGGCGTTGCCGCGCAGCTCCTGCTGCTGCTCGGGCCGTCGTACGTGCAGCTGACGATCGACGAGGCGCTGAAGAAGACCGACGTCGACATCCTGTACCTGCTGACGATCCTGTTCGCGATCGTGTTCCTGTTCGACACGCTCTACGCGAACCTCGTCGGCAACATCAAAAGCTACCTGCGCAACATCGTGTCGCAGCAGTTGTCGGCGAACATGGTCGGGCATCTCGCGCGGCTGCCGATCGGCTATTTCCTGTTCCACAACACCGGCGATTCGATCTCGCGCGTGTCGTCGGTGTCGGAGGTCGGGCGCTTTCTCGTCGACGGGCTGGTCGGCGGGCTGCTCAATATCGTCACCTGCACGCTGACGCTCGTGCTGATGCTGTACTACAGCCCGGTGCTGGCCGGCATCAGCCTGGCCGGGATGGTGCTGTTCGCGCTGAGCCGGCTCGCGATCCAGCCGCAACTGCAGGACGCGATGTCGCAGATCCTCACGCGCGGCGCCGAAGCCGATGCGCTGCTGATCGAGAACATCCGCTCCGCGCATTCGATCAAGCTGCTGTCGGCCGAGACCGCGCGCAGCAGCCTGTGGGTGAACGCGTTCACGCAGAAGCTGCAGGCGATGCGCCAGCAGGAGCGGCTGCAGTTGCTGTTCGACGCGATCTCGAAGGGGATCGTGCACGTCGAGCAGCTCGTGATCGTCACGTACGGCGCGTGGCTCGTGATGCACGGCCAGAGCACGATCGGCGTGATCTACGCGTTCATCCAGTACAAGAACCTGTTCGCCGACAAGTTCATCGATTCGATCCAGCTCTACGTGCGCCGCAAGGTGCTGCAGGTGCATATGGACCGCGTCGCGGATGTGTTGCAGACCGAGACCGAGGAGCCCGCGCCCGACGCGGTCGTGCGGCCGATAGACGGGTTCGACGGCGCGCTGTCGATCCGCGCGTTGTCGTATACGCCGAAGGGCGGCAACCGCCCGATCCTGCGCGACATCGCGCTCGACGTGCCGGCGGGCGGCAAGATCGCGATCGTCGGCCGCACCGGCAGCGGCAAGACGACGCTGCTGAACCTGATCTGCGGGCTCGTGCGGCCCGAGCCCGGCACGCTGTTCGTCGGCGGTGTGGATCTCGCGGAAGTGAACCTGCGGCAGTACCGCAAGCATCTCGCGGCCGTCACGCAGTCCGACCAGCTGTTTCGCGGGACGATCCGCGACAACATCACGAACTTCGCGCCCGCGCCGCGGATCGGCGCGATGTTCGACGCGGCGAAGCTCGCATGCATCCACGACGAGATCGAGCGGCTCGACCATCGCTACGACACGCCGCTCGGCGATACGCAGAAATTCCTGTCGGCCGGGCAGATGCAGCGGCTCCTGATCGCGCGGGCGCTGTATTGCGAGCCGCGCCTGCTGATCCTCGACGAATTTTCGTCGAACCTCGACCAGGCGACGACGCACGAGATCTGCCGCAACGTGCTGACGCTGCCGTGCACGATCGTGCTCGTCACGCACGATGCGTCGATCCTGTCGATGGTCGACCGGATCTACGAGATGCAGGACGGCGTATTGACCGATGCGACCGGCGCATGGCGTTCGGCCGAGGAGACGCGGTGATGCTCGGACGACTCTTTCTGCTCAATCCGTTCTCGTATGCGTTCCTGGTGCGGCGCGCGGTGCGCGCCGTCGCGCTGCGCACGTCGCCCGCGCGCGGGCTGCGGCTGATGCGCTGGTGCTCGCGCGCATGCCTGCGGTGCTTTCCGTGCATTCGCGAGTCGATCGAGCGTGCCGTGGCGTACATGCTGAGCGCGCACCTGAACGACGATCCGCGACGCGTGCGGGAAGTGTCGGCGGCGATCGTGCGCGAACTGTTCGAAGCCGAGTTCGCAGGGCTCAAGCTGCGTACGCACAGCCTCGAATCGATGAAGTCGATGATCGACGGGATGGCGTGTGAAGGCGACGCGCAGCTGCGCGCGGCGCTCGCGCGCGGCGGCCCGCTGATGCTGGCGGGGCTGCACTTCGGCAACCTGATGCTGTTCGTCACGAAGCTGCGCTTCATGATTCCCGACGACCGCAAGCTGATGGTGATCCTGCACCGCGATGCGCCGGGCGCGTTCTTCGACGATGCGCTGCGGCTCGTCACCGAATACGGCGCAGGCGAAGTCGAGTTCATCGACATCGAGGAGCGCGTGCACCTGCGGCGGCTGATCACGAGCCTGCGGCGCGAGGCGCCCGTGTTCCTGCTGTTCTCCGACCTGCACGGCAAGTTCGGCAAGACCAACCGCTGCCGGCTCGGCGGCCGCTGGGTGCGAATGGCCGGCGGCGGCGTGAAGCTCGCGGTCGAGCAGGGGATTCCGCTGCTCGTCGCGTATGCGACGGGCGTGCCGTTCCGCGACCGCTGCGCGGTGCATTTCACCGAGCTCGCGGCCAGCCCGCTCGCGCCGATGCTCGGTGCCGACGACGACGCGTCGCCCGTGCGCGCGACGCACCAGCGCATCGTCGACCGGCTCGAGCAGGCGCTCGTGCGCCAGCCCGAGCAGTGGCATTTCTGGGAACACTTCACGCCTTACCTGATGCCGACGCCGCTGCTCGATGCGGCCGCGCGGCGTCGCTCCTGACGAGCCCGCCCCATGCCGACCTGGAACTCCGCCCTCCGAGAACAGAAGCCGTCGCGCAAGCTCGCGCGCGGCACGACCTTCGGCACCGTGATCCACGGCGTCGTCGACGTGCCGGTGTCGATGCGGTTCTTCTGCTACCTGTCGCTCGCGATGTTCGCGATGTTCGTGACCGCGCTCGTCGAACTGAGCTACGCGAACACCGAGAGCGTGTCGGGGATGCTGACGCCGCGCTCGGGGCTGATCGGCGTCAGCGCGCCGCCGGGCTGGGCCGTGCGCGACGTCTACGTCGGCAAGGACCAGCACGTGAAGGCCGGCCAGCGGCTGCTGGCGGTGACGCGCGACACGAGCTTCGTGAGCCAGGCCAACAACGTGCAGGGGATGCGCGCGGCGCTCGACCGGCAGCGTGTCGAGGTGACGCAGCAGATCGACGCGGCGCGGCTCGAATACAAGTCGTCGGTACAGCAGATCAACCAGCAGATCGCCGCGCAGGGCGAGAGCAGCGGGCTGATCGGCCGGCAGATACAGGACCAGAAGCGCATCGTCGACGAGTACGGCGAACGGCGCGCACGTGTGAAGCAGCTGCTCGACGAACAGGTCGTGACGCTCGAGCAGTACAACCAGGTCAACACGCAGTACCTGCAGGCCGGGCAGGCGTACCAGGACCTGCTGCTGCGCCGCGCCGAGCTCGCGAAGAACGCGATGAAGCTGCGCGGCGACCTCGACACGATGCAGAGCAAGTACGACGGAGCGAACGCGGAACTGAAGATCAAGCAGGAGGAGCTGAACGCGAAGGAATACAACATCGACGAGAACGTGAACCAGGTGCTGTACGCGCCGGCCGACGGGCAGATCGTGCGGCTCGATGTCGTGCAGGGCGGCGTGATCGACCCGCCGGGCACGCGCGTCGTCGAGATCCTGCCCGCGAAGGCCGACGGGCTGATCGCCGAGGTCTACATTCCGTCGTCGAAGGCCGGTTTCGTGAAGAAGGGGCAGGAAGTGAAGGTGGCGTATGCAAGCTATCCGGTCGAGAAGTTCGGCACGTATCGCGGCAAGGTGCTGTCGATCTCGCCCGTCGCGTTTTCCGCGAAGGAGCTGAACCTGCCGGGCGATGCCGCCACGCCGCAGACCTACTTCAAGACCTGGGTCGAGCTGGCCGACCGCACGCCCGCGTTCGAAGGACGGCCGCTGTCGCTGCGGGCCGGGATGATGCTGAAGGCCGACATCGTGCTGGAGCGGCGCAGCCTGCTCGAATGGCTGTTCGAGCCGCTGTACCGCATCCGTCAACGCCTGTTCGGCGTGCCGGCCTGAGCCGATGGCGAGCCGGAACAAGGACCGCCGCCGCGTGCGGCCGGGCGCCGTGCG
>NZ_JAAGPO010000297.1:0-237 GCF_017104825.1 Burkholderia sp. Ac-20345
ATGAGCTTTTCTATGTGTCAGTTAATAGAGTTGTGTGTGTTATGTATGTGTATTGAGTTGTAAGCAACAGTGAAGTTCTGTAATACATTTGCGTGAGTTAGTAGTTGTGTGAACCATAGATGACACTACGATTGCGGTAGATTATTTTGATTAAGTCATTATGAATGTTGAAGTAAATATCGTATGAATATTTTATATTGATTGTAAAGTAAGTCTTACTTGTTTTTTTTTTTTTTT
>NZ_JAAGPO010000298.1:0-8755 GCF_017104825.1 Burkholderia sp. Ac-20345
TGCCGCCGACACGGCCGATTTCGCGGACTTCCGCCAGCGTTATCTGTCCCTGCAGCAGGACATGGAAACGGCGATCGGTCAGTTGCGCGGCCGCCTGCGGGTCGCGGTTGCCGCACGCTCGTCCGGAATGGCACGGCTCGCGACGCTCGACGCCATCATGGAGCGCGTGCTCGGCGCGCGCGAGCGCAGCCTGCTGTCGGCCATCCCCGCGCTGCTCGGCACGCGTTTCGGGCGGCTGCGCGACGCGGAGCGGCAGGCGCTCGCCGACGCTGAATCCGCAGCCGCAGCCGCAGCCGCAGCCGATCCGGCCGGTGACGGCGCGGTGGTGGCCGATGACACGGCCGTCACGGCGATCGTGCCCGGCACATGGCTCGATACGTTTCGCGACGAGATGCAAAGCATCCTGCTTGCCGAACTCGAAGTCCGGTTTCAAACGGTAGACGGGCTGCTCGCGGCCCTTCGCACCAGCTAATCAACACGCTATGTCCAGAATTCGCCTTGATCTCGTTGTCTTCGTCGCCGGTCTGCTCGCTGTGTGCTGGATCGGCGTCGGCTATGTCGCGTCGAACCCGCTGGCGTCGGCCGTCACGCTGCTGATCGCCGCGTGCTACGTCGCCGGCGCATGGGAACTGCTGCGCTACCGGCAGGCCACCGCCACGCTGTCGCGCGCGGTCGCCGGCCTGACCGAGCCGCCCGCGAAGCTCGACACGTGGCTCGACACGCTGCACCCGGGCCTGCGCGGCGCCGTGCGCGCACGGGTCGAAGGCGCGCGCGTCGCGCTGCCGGGCCCGTCGCTCACGCCTTACCTCGTCGGCCTGCTCGTGCTGCTCGGCATGCTCGGCACGCTGCTCGGGATGGTCGTCACGCTGAAGGGCACGGGCGCCGCGCTCGAAAGCGCGACCGATCTCGACGCGATCCGCGCGTCGCTGATTGCGCCGGTGAAGGGCCTCGGGTTCGCGTTCGGCACGTCGATCGCCGGCGTCGCGACGTCCGCGATGCTCGGGCTGCTGTCCGCGCTCGTGCGCCGCGAGCGGATCGACGCAGCCCAGCAGCTCGACGCGAAGATCGCGACGACGTTGCGCGTGCATTCGTCCGCGCACCAGCGCGACGAATCGTTCCGGCTGCTGCAGCGCCAGGCCGACGTGATGCCGGCGCTGGTCGATCGCCTGCAGACGATGATGACGACGCTCGAGGCGCGCAGCGTCGCGCTGCACGATCGCCAGATCGAAAGCCAGCAGGCGTTTTTCGACCGGACCGAGCGCGCGTACGCGGGCCTCGCGTCGAATGTCGGCGATGCGCTGAAGGAAAGCGCCGCCGAAAGCGCGCGCGTGGCCGGTGCCGCGCTGCAGCCGGTCGTCGCCGCGACGATGACGGGGCTTGCGCAGGAGATGGCCGCGCTGCGCGACACCGTGACGGGCGCCGTGCAGCGTCAGCTCGACGGGCTGACGGACGGCTTCGAGAAGACCACCGGCAACGTGACGGCCGTCTGGAACCGCGCGCTCGACGAACAGCGCCGTGCAGGCGACGCCGTCGCGCAGCAGCTCCAGACGACGCTCGGCCAGTTCACCGACACGTTCGCGCAGCGTTCGACGGACCTGCTCGACGGCGTGGCAACGCGCCTCGAATCGACTGAAAGCCGCCTGTCGGACGCATGGCGCGATGCGCTGTCGCGCCAGGAGCAGGTCGGCGAGACGCTGGCCGGCCAGCATGCGCGCGCGCTGGGCGAGGCCGCCGCGACGTTCGAACGCCATTCGGGCGCGACGCTCGCCGCGATGCGCGAGTCGCACGCGGGGCTGCAGTCCGACCTGGCGGCGCGCGACGAACAGCGTGTCGCCGCGTGGAACGATTCGCTGGCCGCGATGGCCGCGAAGCTCGGTGACGAATGGCAACGCGCGGGTGTACACAGTGCCGGCCGTCAGCAGGAAATCTGCGACGCACTGGCGCAAACGACGCGTGATCTCACGGCACAGGCTTCGACGTTCGAACAACGCTCGACCGATCTGCTGTCGACGATTCGCGATTCGCACACGGGCCTGCAGACGCAGCTTGCCGCACGCGATGAAGAACGCCTGTCGGCATGGAACGATTCGCTGGCCGCGATGGCCACGAAGCTCGGCGACGAATGGCAGCGCGCAGGCGTGCATAGCGCTGGCCGCCAGCAGGAAATCTGCGACGCACTCGCACAAACGACGCGCGACCTGACCACGCAGGCGTCGACCTTCGAACAACGTTCGACCGATCTGCTGTCGACGATTCGCGATTCGCACACGGGCCTGCAGACGCAGCTTGCCGCACGCGATGAAGAACGCCTGTCGGCATGGAACGACTCGCTGGCCGCGATGGCCACGAAGCTCGGCGACGAATGGCAGCGTGCAGGTGTGCATAGCGCCGGCCGCCAGCAGGAAATCTGCGATTCGCTCGCACAAACGACGCGCGACCTGACCACGCAGGCTTCGACGTTCGAGCAACGCTCAAGCGATCTGCTGTCGACGATCCGCGATTCGCACACGGGCCTGCAGACGCAGCTTGCTGCGCGCGATGAAGAACGCCTCACCGCGTGGAACGATTCGCTGGCCGCGATGGCGACGAAGCTCGGCGACGAATGGCAACGCGCAGGCGTGCACAGCGCGGGCCGCCAGCAGGAAATCTGCGACGCACTCGCACAAACGACGCGCGATCTGACCGCGCAGGCATCGACGTTCGAACAACGCTCGAACGACCTGCTGTCGACGATCCGCGATTCGCATGCCGGCCTGCAGACGCAGCTTGCCGCGCGCGACGAACAGCGCCTGTCGGCATGGAACGACTCGCTCGCTGCGATGGCCGCCGCGCTGCGTGACGAATGGGCGCAGACGAGCGCGCAGGCCGCGACGCGTCAGCAGGACATCTGCGACACGCTGGCGCGCACCGCGAACGACATCACCGCGCAGGCACAGGTGCATGCGAGCGACACGATCAACGAGATCGCGCGCCTCGTGCAGGCTGCGTCGGAGGCGCCGAAGGCCGCGGCCGACGTCGTCGCCGAGCTGCGCCAGCGCTTGTCCGACAGCCTGGTGCACGACACTGCGATGCTCGAGGAACGCAGCCGCCTGCTCGCGACGCTCGAAACGCTGCTCGGCGCGGTCAACCACGCGTCGACCGAACAGCGCACCGCGATCGACGCGCTCGTCAGCACGTCGGCCGACCTGCTCGACCGCGTCGGCGCGCGCTTCAACGACACCGTCGATGCCGAAACCCGCAAGCTCGACTCGGTGGCCGCGCAGGTCACGGCAGGCGCTGTCGAAGTCGCGAGCCTCGGCGACGCGTTCGGCATGGCCGTGCAGGTATTCGGCGAGTCGAACGACAAGCTGCTGACCCATCTGCAACGGATCGAGGCCGCGCTCGAGAAATCGCTCGCGCGCAGCGACGAGCAGCTCGAGTACTACGTCGCGCAGGCGCGCGAGGTGATCGACCTGAGCATGATGTCGCAGAAGCAGATCGTCGAAGACCTGCAGCAGCTCGCCGGCCGGCGGGCGAGCGTCGGAGCGTAACGCATGCACGACGAAATCGACGGCGGCGCGTCCTCCGCGCCGGTATGGCCCGCGTTCGCCGACCTGATGTCGGTGCTGCTCGGCGCGTTCGTGCTGATCCTCGTCGGCGTGATCGGCATGCAGCTTCAGCTCACGTCGAAGCTCGAGGAAGCCGTACGCGCGCGCCAGCAGGAAGCGCAGCAGCGCAAGTCGCTCGAGCAGGCGCTCGCCGGGCCGCTCGCGGCCGGCCGCGTGACGCTCGTGAACGGTCGTATCGGCATCAGCGGCAACGTGCTGTTCGCGCTGAACTCCGACCAGTTGCAGCCCGCGGGCCGCGATCTGCTGAAGACGCTGGCCGCGCCGCTGGGCGCCTACCTGAAGACGCGCGACGAGATCCTGATGATCAGCGGCTTCGCCGACGACCAGCAGGTGCATGCCGGCAACCGCCAGTTCGCGGACAACTGGGAACTGTCGGCCAAGCGCGCGTTGACGGTCACGCGTGCGCTGATCGACGCCGGCGTGCCGGCGTCGTCGGTGTTCGCGGCCGCGTTCGGCTCGGAACAGCCGGTCAGTTCGAATGCGGACGATGAAGGCCGCGCGAAGAACCGTCGCGTGGAGATCGCGCCGGTGCCGCGCAAGTCGGCATCGAACGGAGGGAAGGCGAAGTGACGGGTGACGCGACGCACGTTCGCGCGACGCTCGACGCATGGCGCGAGCAGGGCGCCGATCGGCTCGATCCGGTGCGCTTTCACCGGATCGACGCGCTCGAACGACGGGCGGCCGTGCTCGAAGGTGACGCACGCGCGTTGCTCGACGCGCGTCTGGCGACGTTGCTCGAAGGTTTCGCGGAGGTTGTGTCGCGCGCCGGTGAAACGGGCACCGTGAGCGACGCGCCAGGTGCGCCCGCGCGCGGCGCGCTGTCGGAACTCGTCGAGCGGCTCGCGCGCGATGCGCAGGCCGACCGGCGCGGGCTCGATCCCGAGCTGGTCGACTACTTCCGCACGATGTGGTCGAAAGTCCGCACGGAGCAGCAGTACCGTCAGTCGCTCGACCAGGTGCCGCGCAACGCGGGGCCGCTCAATTCGAACAGTCTCGTGCACCGGTCGCTCGCGACGATGCGCGAGTTGTCGCCGGCCTATCTGCAGCAGTTCCTGTCGTATGTCGACGCGCTCGCGTGGCTCGAGGATCTTGCCGGCGGCGGCGCGCAGCCCGAGAAGGAAGCGCCGCGCGCGAAGGCGGCAAAACCAGCGAAGAAGGTGACGCGCACGAAGGCGCGGTAACGCCGCGCGCGTTCACGAACGAACGCAGGTCACTACCGGCCGGGCTCTGCCTCCTGGATCGCCGCGCGCAGTGCGTGCAACGCGCCGGCCAGCGCCGCCGCGAACGGCGGATGCGCGGCGACGCCCGCCGCGTCGAGCTGGCTTCCGAGGATCGGCAGCGTGATCGACGCGGGTTCGACGATGCGCGCCGACATCACCGACAGCGTTTCGCGCAGCGCCGCGTCCGCATGCGTCGCGCGCGGCGACGCATTCAGCACCGCGACCGGTTTGTACACGACGGCCTCGCATCCCACGATCCAGTCCAGCGCGTTCTTCATCACGCCCGTTACGCCGTGCGCGTATTCCGGGCTGGCGATCAGCAAGCCGTCGGCAGCATTCACGCGGTCGATCAGGTCGCGCACCGCAGCGGGCGACGGATATTCGGCATCGGGATTGAACAGCGGAAATTCGCCGAGACGATCGAAGCGCACGATGCGCATGCCGCGCGGCGCGACGAGCGCGGCTGCATCGAGCAGCGCGGCGTTGTACGACTGCGTGCGGAGGCTGCCGCACAGCGCGACGATGTCGATGTGGCGGTCGGCGTGGGTGCGGGGATCGGTGGTCATCGATGTGCGTGTCGGTTGGCGCGTGGCATAGCGGCGTGCGTCGCGCGGGTCGCACGGATTATCGCACCGGCGTCGGGACGGCACCGGTCATCCCCGTCACGCGCGCGAATTCCCCGATTTCCCATCCGTTTCCGAGCATCAGCCGCCGCGTATGCAGCGCGCCGTGCACGTCGTCGGCGACGGTGTCGCCGAGATAACGCAGCGCACGCTCCTCGATATCGACGAAGCCGTGCCGGTAGTCTTGCGCGAGCGCTGTCCACAACTGCGCGGCGCCAATCGACTGGCGCGCGCCGCTGATCAGGCACAGGCCTGCGTCGAGCCCCCAGCGATACAGCGTCGTCGCGAGGCCCTTGCGCTGCGACGAGCCGCGCAGCCGCGTATGCGGCGCGCGCAGGTAGCGGTCGGCGCGGCGCGGGATTTCGGGTAAGCGGTTGAACACCGTATAGCCGGCCAGCTGGCGCGCGGCCGGATCCTCGACATACAGGAAGTACTCGCCGTCCGCTTCGCGGTGGCGGACGATCAGGCCGGAGCGGTCGAGCGCGATGGCCGGCAGGCCGTGCAGGCGATGGCCTGGCTGGTGGAGACGCGCGTAGAGCGTGTCGAGTTCATCGTCGATGTCGTGCTGGGAATGCTGTACGTCGATGCGCATGGCAAAGGTCGCCCGTCCCGGGCGGTCCGAGAAAGTGGTTCATCGCAAAAGGGGAGAGGAATGGGTGCGGCCCCCGGGCTCGGCAAAGCGAGCCGGGGCCGCGAATCAGCTGGGGATGTGCTGGAAACCGGCGGCGATCGCGGCGAGGCCCGCGATGCAGAGTGCAAACAGGATCAGGACTTTGTGGATCACGTCTCTCTCCTCAAGAATGCGCGGCGCCGAAGGGTGGCATCGCGGAGACGGTGAGCGGCGGGCACGGCCCGCGCGGCCGTCGTGCGGGACGACGGTCGAAGGTCCGGGTGATAGCGCGCAGGTCGGGCGCCGTATCGCACGCGGACGGGCAGCACCATACGCGACGCGATTCCGGTGGGCAACCGGACAGAAGATGAAAAGCGACGAAAGGCGGAGATTCGCGTCGTTTCGCGACAATTGGCCGCAAGGGGGCGTGTCGCCGCTTGAGTGGCGGGCGAGGCGGGCCGGATCGCGGCTACAGGACAGTGCGCGCGGCCGGTGCCGTCAACCGGCCACCGCGCGCTCGTAGAGCGAAGCGATGTAACCGCTGGGCAGCGGGCGAAGCGCGACGCGTTCGAAGCCCAGCGCCTCGTAATACGCACACAGCTTCACGTTGCGCGGATCGCAATCGAGCCGCAGAAGCGCGCGCTGCTGCGCGCGCACCTGATCCGCGCACCAGTCGACCGCATGGCGGCCGAGCCCGCGGCCATGGAAGCCGTCCCGTACCGAGAGCCGGTGCAGATAGCCGGCGACGGGCGCCTGCGGCCCCCAGTACGCTTCGTCGTCCCACGTCAGCACGAACATCGCGGCCGCGATGCCGTCCTGCTCGACGATGTGAAGACTGCCGTCGTCGAGCATCGGGCGAACGTCCTGTTCGGTGCGTGCGCGATGCCCCCATGCCGTGTCGTCGTGCGCGGTCTTGAGCGCAACGGCATCGGTCAGAATGCGTGCGGCAATCGCCGCATCATCGGTCGTAGCCAGCCGCACCGTGGTGACGTTCATCGTTCGCCTGTTGCACCGTTCTCGAGGGAGCGCGCATTGTGCGCCGGAACCGGCGAAACGTCGATGTGCGAACGCGAACGAGAACGCAGACGTGGGCGGGGCAGTCGGCCCCGCCTTGCGCCGCTGCTTCAGGCCGGCGCGCGCTGCCCGAATGCCTGCTTGATCCGCGCGAACAACCCATGTTGCTCGATCCATTCGGCATACGCGCGATAGTCGGGGTCGCGCATCAGGTGGCGCTCTTCCGTCTTCGCCCGCGTGTAGTAGATCAGGTTGACCGCGACGAGCCCCGCACAGTGCATGAGCCCGACCTGCCAGCCGAGCGGCTCGACGAACGGCACCGACACCATCCAGTACGACAGGTTCTTCGTGATGTACGCCGGATGCTTCGTGAAACGGTACGGGCCCGACGTTATGATCCCGCGATTGGTGAGGTTCGAGAAACGCAGCCCGAACGAGATCGTGCACAGCGCGTAGGTCAGCAGCAGCAGGATGATCACGGTGCCCCAGATCACGCGCAGCGTCGGAGCCGACATCAGCCAGTTGTCCCAGAACATCGAGCCTTCATAACGGATGTAGTTGTTCGAGAACAGCGACCAGAACGGCTGGTAGCACATCAGCGCGGCGACCCAGCCGAGCGTCGTCGGCTCGACGGTGCGCACGTGGCTGTCGAGGATGCGGAACGTGCACAGGTAGCCGACGGTGCCGAACATCAGGTCCATCGTGAACGACAGGTCGTACATGAACACGAAGGCCGCGATCGTCGTCGGCGCGTGCATCGCGTTCGCGAGCGACGCGGTCAGGTGATCGGCGTCCTTCGACAGGTAGACGGTCATCAGCGGCAGGAAGAACGCCTTCACGCCCCAGCCGGCCAGCATCTCGCGCACCGGCTTCCAGCTCGCGGGCTGCTCGCGGCGGAACAGGAAGCGGCCCCACAGCAGGTACGCGTCGTCGGTCTCGCGCTGGTGCCGGTCCATCCACGCGAAGTAGAACGGCGCGGCGACGATCACGTACGGCGCGAGCGAGCGCAGCAGCGACCAGAACGGCCGGTAGAACGCACCGTGGTATTCGGGCAGCAGCCAGTAGATCACGCCGATGCCGGCATAGATCGACGTCAGCGCGCCGAGCCGCGTCGTGACGCGCGCGATGCCGAGCGGCCGGACGGCCTGCCGTGACAGGCCCGCGCTCGGGCGCAGGTAGACGCGCGAGATGAAGATTTCGTGCAGCGCGATCGTGCCGATGATCGCGAGGCTGGCGATGACCGCGCGCGTCGCGGCATCGAGGGCCGGCTGGTCGCGCGTGATCCACAGCGCAAAGAGCCCGGCGGCGATGCCGAGCAGGCCGGCGCGCAGGGGCGTGGCGGAACGGGGTGGGTGGTCCTGGACCGCGGCGATGCCGTCAAGCGTGGAATTCATGATCGGATCCTCGTACGGATGAGGGCCGGCGCCCCCGCTTGGCGGGTGACGCCGGCCGTCGGCCGGGCTTTGTATGGATGCGCGCCCGGCCATTGGCCTGTGGTTCTGATAGGTAAAGCGTTACTTCTTGGTGCCGCCGCCCAGCAGACCGCCGAGGAGGTTCGTCACCGGCGACAGCAGGTTGCCGGCGCCGCCCGCGGCACCACCGTTCGAGCCGCCGGTCAGGCCACCCACCACGGAGCCACCGCCAGCCGGCGTCGTGACCGTGCCGGCCGCGCCGCCGGGG
>NZ_JAAGPO010000299.1:0-9064 GCF_017104825.1 Burkholderia sp. Ac-20345
TAGTGCAGACAAGCTCTACTCACGATCCAATGAGCGCTGATGATATGTGTCAGATCTATTAGTTCCAGCAGCAGACGGCATACGAGTTGGGTGCAGGTAACTGCAGTTCCGTCTTGTGCTCTTCTCATCTCCTGTTCGGCGAGTGCGGGCGGCTCGCCGAGGTGCGCATCGACGTGATCGCATGCGCGGCGCACGTGCGCCGGCAACGGCGGCGTGCCGCGCGCAAGCGCATCGCTGTACGAATGCGGCAGGTGCGTGAGCAGCAGCGACATCAGCCACGCGGTGAGGTCGGCGCCGAAGGTCGTCGCGGCTGCGCCGATGCCCGGCTGCGCGCCGAGCCGACACAGGTATTCGAAGGTCGGCAGCAGCAGTGCGGCGCCCGCGCCGGCACCGCCGGCAGCGAGATCGAACTGCAGCGGCCGCGTGAGCGTGGCCCGCAGCATGTCCTGCAGCTTGCGTTCGAGCGCGCCGCGTTCGAGCCGCAGCACGAGGTTGCGGCAATCGGGGCTCGTGCTCAGGCGGCTTGCGAGCGCGGGCGACGACACGGTCAGCTCGCCGGGGCCGGCGCGCGCGACGACGCTGCCGGCCTGCAGTTCGCAGGCGCCGGCGAGCGTCAGCCTGAACAGGAAGTGATCGGCATCGCCGCCGAAATCGACGCGCGTTTCGCGGCCGTAGCAGAGTTCGAGCAGCGCGCCGTGATGCAGCGGCACTTCGTACAGCTCCGCATGGAACGGATCTCGGCCGCGCGCGGCCATCCGGTGCGGCCCGAGCCGGTGCGCGACCGCGCGTTCGACCTCGTCGGGAGCGTGCAGCGTGCCGAGCCGGTTCGGCGCATGGCGGGACAGGGCGATATCCATTCACGGACCTCGTAGCGGATGCGGGGGCGCGGCGGCCTGCGCATCGCCGCGATTGCGTTGCGCGAACGGGCGTGCCGTTGCGCGTTTTGAAGCGACGCGGCGCAGGCGGCCGCGTAGTCTCGGAGACACTCAATCACCGGGAGAAGACGATGAAGGTATGTGTTCTGGGCGGCGGCCACGGCTGCCATGCGGCGGCCATCGACCTGCTCGAGAAGGGCCATGACGTGACGTGGTGGCGGCGCGACCGCGAGCCGCATGCGCGGCTGCGCGAGCTCGGCGTGCTGAACGTGACCGACTATCGCGGCAAGCGCGCGGTGCCGCTCGGCGATGCGCCGGGTGCCATCCGCCTGACCGCCGATCTCGCAGCCGCATTGCGCGGTGCGCAGCTCGTCGTGGTGCCGCTGCCTTCCACGTCGCACGACGCACTCGCCGCGCAGGTTGCGCCTTTGCTGGAGGACGACCAGGTCGTCTTCCTGCCGCCCGGCACGTTCGGCAGCTTCGTGTTCGCGCAGGCGGCGTCCGATGCCGGCAACCGTTCGCGCGTCGCATTCGCCGAAACGGGCACGCTGCCGTACCTGGTGCGCAAGCATGGCGACAACGACGTCGTGATCAGCGCGTATGCGACGCGCTTGCCGACCGGGGTATTTCCGGCGAACGCGGCCGGCTGGGCATTCGACGTGCTGCGCGCGGGCTATCCGTCGGTCGAGCCGGTCGAGGATGCGCTGTCCGGCGCGCTGATGAACGCGGGCCCCGTGATCCATCCCCCGCTGATCCTGATGAACGCCGGACCGCTCGAACACTTCGACGCATGGGACATCCACAACGAAGGCACGCAGCCGTCGATCCGCCGCGTGACGAACGCGCTCGACGCCGAACGCATCGCGGTGCGCGAAGCGCTCGGCTACCGCGCGCCGCATTTCCCGCTCGCGGATCACTACGCGGCGGAAGGCGACGAATGGATGTACGGGCGCGGCGCGCACGGCAAGCTGACCGATAGCGGCGACTGGCGCGAGAAGATCGATCTGCGTACCCATCGCTACATGCTCGAAGACACCCGGCTCGGGCTGTCGTTCATCGTGTCGTGCGGGCGTTGGGCCGGCGTGCCGACGCCGGTTGCGCAGGGGCTGCTGAGCATCGCGA
The DNA here is from genome assembly GCF_017104825.1 of Burkholderia sp. Ac-20345. Lineage (NCBI taxonomy): Bacteria > Pseudomonadati > Pseudomonadota > Betaproteobacteria > Burkholderiales > Burkholderiaceae > Burkholderia > Burkholderia sp. Ac-20345. Next base: position 1,998 of record NZ_JAAGPO010000299.1, read on the forward strand.
GCGCGGTTGCGGTGCGCGACCTGTATGCGGAAGGGCGCACGCTGGAGCGGCTCGGGATCGCGGGGCTGTCGAAGGACGCGATGCGTGCGCTGCTCGACGCCGGAGTTGCCGGCGCCGCGGGAGTTTCAGCATGAGCGCGGCCGCCGAGGTGATGCGCGTGCATGTGCTCGGCGCGGGGCGCATGGGGCAGGGGATCGCGCTCGTGTTCGCCTTTGCCGGGATCGACGTGACGCTGATCGACTTCAAGCGGCGCGATGCGGCTGGTCAAAGCGCCTTCGACGATCGCACGCGCGACGAGATCGCGAGGCCGTTGCACGCGCAGGTCGCGCTCGGCCGAATCGATGCCGCGCAGGCCGGTGCGGCCGTCGCGCGCATCGCGATCGTTGCCCGGGACGGTGCTGCGGAAGCCGTGCGTGATGCAGATGTCGTATTCGAGGCGCTGCCTGAAGTGCTCGATGCGAAGGCCGACGCGTTGCGCTGGCTCGGCGAGCATGTCGACGCGCACGCAACGATTGCGTCGACCACGTCGACGTTCGTCGTCACCGAATTGCAGCGCCATGTCGCGCACCCGGAACGGATGCTGAATGCGCACTGGCTGAATCCCGCGCTGCTGATGCCGCTGGTCGAGATCAGCCGCAGCGATGCGACCGACCAATCGGTGGTCGATGCGCTCGCCGCGCTGCTTGAACGCGTCGGCAAGAAGCCGGTGATCTGCGGGCCGGCGCCCGGCTACATCGTGCCGCGCATCCAGGCGCTCGCGATGAACGAAGCTGCGCGAATGGTCGAGGAGGGCGTCGCAAGCGCGGAGGATATCGATACGGCCATCCGCACGGGCTTCGGCCCGCGCTTCGCGGTGCTCGGGCTGCTCGAATTCATCGACTGGGGCGGCTGCGACATCCTGTACTACGCGTCGAAGTACCTGGCCGGCGAGATCGGCCCGCGCTTCGCGCCGGCCGCGAGCGTCGTGCGCAACATGGAAAGCGGGCGCGACGGCGTACGCACGGGCGCGGGCTTCCACGACTATGCAAACGTGGATGTGCCCGCGTACATGCGGCAGCGGCTCGGCGAATTCGCGCGGTTGCTCGATCACCTGGGACTGGCGCCGGTGTTCGACGGCGGGCGGCGCAACCAGGACGCGTAGCCCGGCCGTCGCGGCGGCGTGCGCTCGCGGCGCCGCGCAAGCGTACATGTGGCACCGTGAACCGGCGTGTCGCTCCCCCGGCAGCAACGGCAACGGCACGGGCGTGACGGCCGGCGCGCGCCGCGCGCTCATGCCGTATCGCCGCGCGTGCCGGCGGCCGGTGCGGCACGCGTCTCGCGCATCACGCACAGCGTCGCGACGGTCACGAGGCCGAGCGCGATGAGGAACAGCGATACGGGCCACGACGCGTGATAGTGCGCGAGCAGCGCGGTCGCGATCAGCGGCGACATCCCGCCCGCGAAGATCGACGCGACTTCATGTCCGAGCGCGACGCCGGAGTACCGCACTTCGGTGCTGAACAGCTCGCCGACGAGCGCGGGCAGCGTGCCGATCATCGCGCCGTGGCTCACCGCCGTGCCGACCGTGAGCGCGAGCCATACGAGCGGCGTCGCGCGCGTGTCGAGCAGCCAGAAGAACGGGAACGCGCACGCGACGAGGCTCAGCGCGCCGATCAGGTACACAGGCTTGCGGCCGATCCGGTCGGACAGCCGGCCCCACGCGAGCATCGCGCCCATCTCGACGATCATCGCGATCATCACGCCGGTCAGCATCACGCCGTTCGGGATGCCGACGTATTTGCCGTAGACGAGCGAGAACGCGAGGAAGATGTACGCGCCGCCGTTCTCGGCCACGCGCAGCCCCATTGCGAGCAGGATTTCCTTCGGGTGGCGGCGGAGGCATTCGACGACCGGCAGGTGCGTGTGCGCGCCGCGCTTGCCGGCCTGCTCGAAGTCGCGGCTTTCCGGCAGATGGCGGCGGATATAGATGCCGATCGCGAAGATGACGATGCTCGCGAGGAACGGCAGCCGCCAGCCCCACGTGCGGAATGCGTCGTCCGGCAGCGCCTGCGCGGCGAGGAATGCAGCCGACGACAGCACGAAGCCGCCGCCCACGCCGAGCTGGCTCCACGCGGCGTAGTAGCCGCGTTGTTCGGGCGGCGCGTTCTCGCTGATCATCAGTACGCCGCCGCCCCATTCGCCGCCTGATGCGATGCCTTGCAGCAGGCGCAGCACGACGAGCGCGGCCGGCGCCCACACGCCGACCTGCGCATAGGTCGGCAGCAGGCCGATCGCGAAGGTCGATGCGCCCATGATCAGCAGCGTCCACACGAGCGACGCCTTGCGCCCGTAGCGATCGCCGACGTGGCCGAACACGATCCCGCCGAGCGGCCGCGCGACGAAGCCGAGCGCGAAGGCCGCGAACGCGGCGAGGCTGCCCGCGAGCGGCGATGCGCCGGGCGGGAAGAACACGTGGCCGAACACGAGCGCCGCGGCCGTGCCGTACACGAAAAAGTCATACCACTCCATCGCGTTGCCGGCGACGGAGGCGATGACGATCCGGCGCAGCTGCCGGTCGGCGAGCGGCCGGGCGGCGCTCGGGGATTGCACGGTGTCGGTCGGGTACATGGCGGACTCTGAAGGGGGAGGCGGGCGCGTGCCGTCTTTGCAGCACTGCGGGCTAGTGTTGTCGGCACCGTGCCCCCGGTCAAATCCGCAGAAAAAGGGGAGTGACATCACTCCCGCTGATGATGGTCGCGGCGCTCCTTCGCGCCTACCCCACGCTTTCCCGCAGCAGCGCGATCATCCGCTGCGCCAGCGGCGGCACGTACGCGCCTGCCCGGTGCATCGCGCCGATGCGCCGGTCCAGCTCGAGTTCGCCGGCCCGCAGGTCGAGCGCGCGCAACCCGCTCACCTGGTCGAGCGCATCCGTGCCGCCGACGCACAGCAGCGGCGTGCCGCGCAACAGCTGCAACAGCGACGTATTGCCGAAATCGGTCTCGATGCGCAGGCGCGGCGCGGGCAGGCCGCGTGCGCGGAATGCGTCGTCGATCCGGTGCCGCACGGGAATCGTCGCTTCCGGCAGCAGCCATTCCTGATCGGCGAGATCCGCGAGCGTGAGCCCGCGCTTGCGCTGCAACGGGTGCGCGGCGTCGGCGAGCACCGCCAGCCGGTCGTCGAACAGCGCGATGGTGTCGAGCCCGGCGTCCTGCTGCTGCGGTTCGGGCGCGACGACGAGATCGAGCTCGCCGGCCGCGAGCAGGTCGAGCAGTTCGCGCGCGAGCCGGCAGCGCAGCCGCAGCCGCGCGGCCGGCCGTTCGCGGATCAGCTGCCGGCACGCACCGAGCACGAGCGCATTGGGCACCGTCGGCGAGTAGCCGATCCGCACCACGCCCTGTTCGCCGCCGCGGATCGCGCGCATCTCCTGCATCGCGTCATCGAACTCGAGCGCGATCCGCTGTGCGCGCGCGACGAAGCGTGCGCCGGCCGGCGTCGGCGTCATCCCGTTCGCGGTGCGCTCGAACAACGTCACGCCGACTTGCGCCTCCAGCCGCTGCACGGCTTTCGTGAGCGCCGGCTGCGACAGCCCCAGCGCCTCGGCGGCCTTGCCGATACTGCCGTGCCGCTCGACGGCCAGCAGGTACTCCAGATCGCGCGTGTCCATCGGGGGATTCCTGTCGGTTATGACTTTATATCCGGTGATGCATTGTGGTGATGCCTGGGCATCTTACAGACTGGCGGCACTGTTCGACCAGGAGAATCGTTTTGAGCTTCGCCTACTTCCTGCGGCGCGCGGCCCGCTACTGGGGCAGCCAGCCCGCCGTGATCCACCGCGACCGCACCGTCACGTACCGCCAGCTCGACGAGCGCTCGACGCGGCTCGCGAATGCGCTGCGCGGCCTCGGCTTCGCACCCGGCACACGCATCGCCGTGCAGGCACGCAACTGCATCGAGCTCGTCGAGATCGAATGCGCGCTGTACAAGGCCGGCCTCGTGAAAGCCGCGCTGAATCCGCGCTTCACGGCGGCCGAGGCGGCCGACGTCGTCGGCAACTGCGCACCCGCCGCGTTCATCGGCGGGCGCGGCTACACGGATTACACGCCCGATTCGCCGGGCTTCGCGTCGGTCGAGCGTTTCGTGTCGATCGGCGGCGCGGTGGCCGGCTATCTCGACTACGAAACGCTGCTCGCGAAGGGCGGCGATACGCCACCCGCCACCGTGCCGGCGGCGGACGATCTCGCCGTGCTGCATTTCTCGTCCGGCTCGACCGGGCGCATCAAGGCCGCGATGCAGAGCTACGGCAACCGGCTCGCGTCGCTGCGCAAGATCGTGCTGGGGATGGACCGCCCCGCGCAGCCCGGCGACCGGCTCGCGCTGATCGGCCCGATCACGCATGCGTCCGGGATGCTGATGCAGCCGTACCTGTTCTGCGGCGCGACGCTCGTGCTGTTCGACGCGTTCGAGCCCGCGCATTTCCTCGCCGACGTCGCCCGCCAGCGCATCACGCACACGTTCATGGTGCCGGCGATGGTCAACATGCTGCTGAACGCGCCCGAGCTCGCGCAGGCTGACCTGCGCAGCCTGAAGGTGCTCGGCTACGGCGCGGCACCGATGGCGCCGGCGCGCATCGAGGAAGCGTGGGCGCGCATCGGGCCGGTGCTGTCGCAAGGCTATGGCGCGAGCGAATCGACGTCGGGTGTTACGCGGTTCGGCATCGCGGACCACGCGCACGCGCTGCTGCACGACCGCGAGCGGCTCGCGTCGTGCGGCCGGCCGCTCGGCGAAACCGAGGTGCGCGTGGTCGATGCCGACGGACGCGAAGTCGAGGGCGATGCGATCGGGGAGATCGTGATTCGCGGCGCGGACGTGTTCCAGGGCTACTGGAATGCGCCGGAGCTGACGCGCGAGGTGCTGGTCGACGGGTGGCTGCACACGGGCGACCTCGCGCGTACCGATCGCGACGGCTTCATCTATCTGGTCGACCGCAAGCACGACATGATCATCTCGGGCGGCTTCAACGTGTATCCGACCGAAGTCGAAGCAGCGCTCTACCGGCACGAAGGCGTGCTCGAGGCGTGCGTGATCGGCGTGCCCGACGACAAGTGGGGCGAGGCCGTGAAGGCCGTCGTCGTGCTGCGCGCCGGCCGTGAGGCGCAGGCGAACGATCTCGTCGCGCATTGCCGCGCGCAGCTCGCCGATTACAAGCTGCCGCGCTCCATCGATTTCGTCGCCGAGCTGCCGAAGAACGCGAACGGCAAGATCGCCCGCAAGCTCGTGCGCGAGCAGTACTGGCGCGGTGTCGCGCGCCGCGTCAACTGAAGGAACCCGCCATGTTCGATCATCTGCAACGCCCTGAATTCGTCGCGCTGCGCGCGGCCGTGCTGCGCTTCGTCGACGACGAACTGCGCCCGATCGAGCGCGAGCTGCGGCTCGACTCCGAAGGCGTGTGGCCGCGCGACGTGCTGCGCCGCGTCTGGCAACGCTCGGCCGCGCTCGGCTTCTATACCGCGAGCCTGCCCGTCGAGATCGGCGGACAGGGGCTGTCGATCGCCGAGGTGTGCGCGCTGAAGGCCGACCTCGCAGCGTGCGGCGCGGCGCTCGCGCCGCATGTGCTCGGCGAACTCGGCGGGCCGCCGCGCGTCGGCAACATGCTGAAGTACGCGACGCCCGCGCAGCTCGATCGCTATTTCAAGCCGGTGATGCGTGGCGAGAAATCGACGTGCTTCGCGCTGACCGAACCGCACTCGGGCTCGGACGCGATGAGCATCCGCACCACGGCGGTCGAGGACGGCGATGCGCTCGTGATCAACGGCACGAAGCATTACATCAGCGGCGCGCCGTTCGCCGATTTCGCGATCGTGATGTGCGTGACCGATGCGTCCGCGTCACCGCCGCAGATCACGGCCGTGCTGGTCGATCTCGACCTGCCCGGCGTAAGCGTCGAGCATGAGTACGTGCCGATGTCCGGCCAGCACATCGACGCGGACATCCGCTTCGTCGACGTGCGCGTGCCGCGCGAGAACGTGTTCGGCGGGCTCGGCAACGGCTTCCGGCTCGGCATGTCGCGCATCAACGTGAACCGGCTGCTGCATTGCCCGACGATGCTCGGCCTCGCGATGTCGGCGTACCGGGCGTCGCTCGATTACGCGCGCACGCGCCGGCAGTTCGGCGGCCCGATCGCGCGGTTCCAGGCGATCCAGCACATGCTGGCCGACATGGCCGCCGCGTTGTGGGCATGCGAGAGCATGATCGCGCATACGGCCGCGCTCGCTGATGCAGGCGCCGACCTGCGGATGACGGCCGCTGCATGCAAGCTGTACGTGTCGGAGCGCTGCTTCGAGGTTGCGGACAAGGCCGTGCAGATTCACGGCAACGTCGGCGTCACGCGCGGCCATCCGGTCGAGCAGACGTTCCGCAAGCTGCGGATGTTCCGGATCCTGACGGGCACCAGCGAGATCCAGCGCAACACGATCGCGAAGGCGATTCTCGAACCGGCCGGCGCAGGAGGCGGCGCATGACGGCGCGCGACGACGCACGCGGCACGCACGGTGAGTGGCCGGCTCGCGACGGTGACAGCGACGCGCCGGCCTGGTCGTGCCTGCGCGGCGTGCGGATCGTCGATGCCGGTCAACTGCTGCCCGGCCCGCATGCGTGCTCGCTGCTGCGCCAACTCGGCGCCGAGGTGATCAAGGTCGAGCCGCCGGGCGGCGACGCGCTGCGGCAGTTCGGCGCCGACACGTTCGCGCAGTTCAATCGCGGCAAGCGCTCGATCGTGCTCGACCTGAAGACGCAGGACGGACACGCACGCTTTCTCGATCTCGCGCGCGACGCCGATGCGGTGGTCGAAGGGAACCGGCCCGGCGTGATGGCGCGGCTCGGGCTCGGCTACGACGTACTGGCGCGTGCGAACCCGCGCATCGTGCTGTGCTCGATCACCGGCTACGGGCAGGACGGCCCGTATGCGAACCGTCCCGGCCACGACCTGAACTTTCTTGCCGACGCCGGCTACTGGTCGGTGCCCGCGCAGCTGCACGACACCATCGCGCGGCCGCGCGTGCGGCTGGCCGATCACGCGGCCGCGCTGCACG
>NZ_JAAGPO010000300.1:0-8746 GCF_017104825.1 Burkholderia sp. Ac-20345
TCTCAACGCGGCGGCGGCGCTCACCGGCCCGACGCGATAGTCGAAGCGCGCGAGCGGCCACGCGAGCGGCACCGCGTGCAGCGCCGGCGTATGGCTCGCGAGCGCGAGCGCGATGGCGGCAGCCGAGGTGGCCGCGCGCCGTATCACGATGCGCGATTCGCCGGCTCGACGTCCGCGCCCAGGTTCAGGCGGTAGCCTGTCGCGTACGCCGCATGCACGGTCCAGCCGAGGCCCGCCGCTTTCAGCCGGCTGCGCAGTCGGCTCACGTACATGTCGACCGTGCGGGTCTGCGCGGACGCTTCCGCGCCCCACACGAGCCGCAACAGATCCTGCCGCTGCACGACGGTGCCGGGATGCTCGGCCAGATGCCAGAGAATGTCGAACTCCTTCGCGCTGAATGCGTGCGACGCGCTGCCGTCGGACACGGTCAGCGTCGCGCGCGACAACACGCAGCCGCCGAGCTGCATGCGCCCGCTGTCGACCGACAGCGCCGCGAAGCGCCGCAACAACGCGCGCACGCGTGCGAGCAGCGTCTGCTTCTCGAGCGGCTTGATCAGGAAATCGTCCGCGCCGGCGTCGAGAATCTTCACGATGTCTTCTTCGTCCGAATGCACGGTCTGGAAGATCACCGGGACGATCGAGCGCGCGCGGCTACGCACCCACCCGAGCAGCCGCTCGCCCGTCATCCCGGGCAGGTCCCAGTCGAGCACCAGCAGATCGGCCCAGCTGTCGCCGAGGAAGCGACGCGCGTCGAGCCCGTCGCCGAACGCCTCGACGCGGTAGCCCTCGGCCTTGAGCCAGGTGACGAGCAGCGTGCGCTGCACCGGATCGTCCTCGACGACGACGATCTGCTTGGGCTGCTGCACGGTGCGCTGCATGTTCGGTTCGGACATCGCGGAAATAGGGTTCGTCAAGCGAAAAGGAAAGGATGCCGGCGCTCAGCCGTCGGGCGTGACGCTCGCGCGCCAGCGCGCGATGCCGTCCGGCACGGCCGAAGCTGCCGCGCCTGCCGGCGTGGGGATCGGCAAGCGCATCACGAACGCCGTGCCGACGCCGTGATTCGATTCGGCGTACAGCGTGCCCGCATGCGCGGCGGCGACCTGCGCGGCGAGCTGCAGCCCGAGGCCGAAGCCCATCGAGCCACGCTTCGCGAGCGGCGCGAAATCGGTGATGCGCCCATCCGTGACGAGGCCCGGCAGGCCGCCGGCCCAATCGCGGATCGTCACTTCCGCGTGCGCGTCACGCACGTGCAGCCGAATCTCGACGCGCGCGCCCTGCCGCGACGCCTGCACCGCATTGTCGATCAGGTTCTGCAGCGCGCGGGCGACGAATACGCGCGCGCCGCGCAACCACAGCGGTACGGCGTCGTCGAGCCAGAGCTGCAACGCGACGCCGCGATAGACGGCGCCCACTTCGAGCTTCGGCACGAGCTCGCGCAGCATCGTGCGCAGGTCGAAGCGCATGAAATGGCGCTGTCGGAGATCGTCCGCCGCCGACGCGACGAGGTAGTCCTGGCCGAGCAGCAACGCGTGCCGTGCGAGTTGCGCGATCCGTTCGAGGCCGCCGCACGCAGCGAACGCTTCGGGATCGGCGTCGTGCAACTGGGTCAGCGCGAGTATCGAATTCTGCGGCGAACGCAGGTCGTGCGCCAGAAAGCGCAGCGACGCGACGCGCTCGTCGAGCGCGCGGCGCAGCGGCGTGATGTCGGCGACCGTGACCGTCGCCGCGATCGCCGGATCGTGCTCGACCGGCTGCAGCGTCAACCACAGGATCGCGTCGTCGGTTTCGAATTCGAATCCTTGTTCTAGCGTGTCGAACAGCGCGGCGGGATCCACGCCCGCCGCGTCGCCGAGCAGCGCGTGCAGCGGCAGCCCGGCGGCGAGCGTGCGGCCTAACAGCGCATGCGCGCGCTCGGTGGCCGCGACGATCGCGCCGTCGCGGTCGAGCGCGAGCGTGCCCCACGCCTGCCGGCCCTGCATCACCTCGAGGATTCGGGCGTCGGCCCGTTGCGACACGATCAAGTTCGACTCCGGCGGACGGCGCGGTCCGCGAATGATTGGACGGGCCGCGACGCGGCGGCGCGAGCGCGCAGTGTGCACCGATTCGAAAGCGCGTGTCCAGTGCCGCCGCGCCGCGCCGCCCGCGCGGTCAGAAGTCGTTCTTCTGGTCGACGTCGCCCGCGCTCACCGTCACTTCGTCCGGCGTGAACTCCATGTTGCCGCCGGCGCCGCGCTTGCCGACGTTCGCGTTCATGAACGGATTGCCGCCCGTCTCGAGGCGCTCCAGCTCCTTCGTCGCACCGGAGTTCAGCTTCACGTTGCCGTCCTTGTCGACGACGCCGACCGAATTGCCGCTGCCGTTGTACAGGTTGCCCTGCGAGTCCATCTTCAGGTGCAGCGCTTCGCCGCCCGCCTTCGTGTTCAGCTTGACGTCGCGCATGTCTTCGCCGGGCTTGTCGCCCGTCGACGGCTTCACGTGGTTCGTCGGGGTGTTGTTGCCGGTCGGCGTGTTGCCGTTCGAATCGCCACCGATGTCCGTGTCGTCGCCGTCTCCCGAATCGTCCTGCATCAGCAGCGCTTCGATTTCGTGGAGCAGCTTGTCGATCTTCTGATCGCGGCTGCTCGACGACGTCGACGAGGAGTTGAACTGCGACGGGTGGATGGTCGTCGATGTAATGCCGTTAACGCTCATGATCGTCTCGCTATGAATGTGAATCGACTGAAGGAAAGGAAACAGAACGCGCGCGGCACTCATGCGCCCGCGGTTCGACGACAAGCTTAGGCAGCGCGTCCGCGCGCGCCGCGAACCGCACGAAGCGACGTCGCGGCGACCGAAACGATCGGTCGAGCATCGTGCGCCGCCGCCGCAACGCGCGCATCGCTTCGCCGCACACGATGTCGCTTCGCACGCGCCGGCCGCTCTCCGCGCGTACGACGGCGATCATCGCCGACGGATCATCTCTTCTCGACGCATCGCACCGACATGGCGATCAAATCGTGCAACAAAGCCGCATTGCGCGCGCTGCTCTCGGCCTTTTCGGTCGGGCTGCGCGCGAGCGCACACGCGGACCTCGACGAACTGCTGATCGCGCTGCGCGTCCTGCAGCCGCGCAACGCCGCGGTCGACCTGTGCGACGTGCGGCTGCGGATCAGCCGGCGCGACTGGATCGGCGCGCTGCACATTCTGCGCACGCTCGAAGACCAGGCGCGCGGCACGCCGCTGTGCACGGCGCTGCAGAGCTGGTGCCTGTACGCGCTGCAAGACGACGATTGGCGGCGCTATGCGCAGACCGTGGTGCTGTCGGGGGATCGGGCGTCGACGGTGCTCGTCGGCCGGTTCCTCAAAGTGGATGAGCTCGCGGAGGGTGCCGGCGCGCACGACGGCGACGTCGCCGCGCGCATCTCGCAACTGCTGAGGCTCGACCGGTATCAATGGGCGCGGCATGTGCATGCGAGCGGGATGGGGTGAAGATCGGGCCGGTTTGTGGTTTGCGGCGATCGTGGCAAGCCGCACATCGGTCGTCACCGTGTCACGCGAACCCGAATGCCGAGAGCCCGGATATGCGCGACGTTCGACCCGGCGAACCCGCATCTCCGCCGCGACTTCCGTCATGGGTCGGACGCGCCGGCGAAAGTCAGCGAGACTGCGCGACATCCGCGATGCGCGCCGCGACGAATCGGACGCAGGCAATCGATGGCCGGCGCGAGTGTAGGCGCGGATCGTCGCGGCCACCCCGCCGCCCTGGCGCTCCCGTGCAAGCTCCTCGCCGGTTCATGCAGCCCGGCGCGCCGGCGCCTGCGCGTCGCGGGTCGCGACGGCCTCGCCCAGCGGCCCCGGCGCCCTGGTGATTGCGAACAGATAGCTGTCGCCCGCGCTCATCCCGCGATTCGGACGCGCCTCGTAGTTGCGCACGACGCCCTCGCTGACGAAACCCAGCTTCGGCATGAACGGCGCGGCGCGGCCCGTCACCGAGCAGAACGCCTCGATCCGGTATACGCCCGGCTGCGCGATCAGCCAGTCGAGAAACCTGCGCAGCATCTCCGACCATGCGCGGGTCCGCACACGCCCCGGCGCGAAGCTCGTCACGAGCCCGATCTCGACGCGCGGCAGGCGACCGTGCATCTCGAGGGTGCCGATCAGACGGCCGTCGCGCTTCTCGAACAGTCCCCAGCTGAAAAATGCGCCGCTGCGCCAGCCTTCGGCGAGACGACCGATGCACGCGCGCGTTTCGTCGGCGCTGCGATGAATCGGCCACGGCAGGTCGAGCGTCGTCGCCGGATCGCCGAACAGCGCGTCGAAGGCCTCACACGCATCGTCGGCGGTGAGCGGGCGCAGATGAAGGCGCTCGGTTTCGATCAGTTCGGGTGGGCGGATGGCGTTCATCGGCGGCTCCGGTTCAGGGAATGGACACGCCGATTGTCGGGCGCCGACGCGCGAGCGTGCCCCATGCGCGCGAAGCCGCGGCGACGTATGCGAATCGCGATCGCGCGAGCCGCGTCGCTTCGGCGACGTTCGCGCGCGGGTGTATCGCTTCGCACCGCGGTAGGCTGCGGCGCGCATGTCGACGTACAGTGGCGCCGCGTCGCCCGGTGCGCCCATTGCGCGGCAGTCGGGCGCCAAGGTCTACCTTCTTCAGGAGCCGGATTGTGCAGCCAGTATCGATCAAATCTCCCATTCAGACCGGGGGCTCGACTCCGCCTTCGCAGAACCCGCCGTCGATCGGTGCGCCCCTGTCCGGTGCCGCGGCCCCTCAACCGAAGCCGTCAGGCGTGCTGGGAGGCTTGCGACCGCAAGGCGCGTCGACGTCTCGACCCGAGGCCCGTCCGCTGAACGCGTCGGCACTGAAGCGCACCGCCGTCAAGCCGGAAGCGACTGGACACAACGCATCGCTACTCGAAGCCACGCCCGCCGAATTGCAGACGGTGGCACATCATCCGGTCCTGCAACCGGTCGTGCTTCATTCCGCACACCCGCACGAAGGCAACCTCATTGACCTGAGCGACCCGCCCTCCACGACGAAGCCCACCGGTACGCCATCGTCGCTGCTCGAGGCAACGCCCGACGAATTGCAGACTGTCGCGCATCATGCGGTCCTGCAACCGGCCGTGCTTCATTCCGCACATGTACCGGAAGGCGATCTCATCGATTTGAGCGATCCGCCACCGGCACCGCAAGCCGCGCACGGGCAACCGTCGCCGCTCGGGGCCGAGCACGCTCAATCGCAGGCTGCGGGCACCCCGCCGTCGAAACCCGCATCCGCCGCCGAGCATGAAGCACACGGCGCCCACGATGCACAGACGCTTGCCGCGGCCGGGATGCCGAGTATCCAGCAGATCCATCACGAGACCGCGCAGACGATCAGGATGCAGCGTGCAATCGGGTTCGCGAACCAACTGCTCGCTGTGGCGGAGATGATCAACAGCTTCCAGATGAAACTGATCGACATGATCAAGAAGGCGGTGTCGCGATAATAATGCGTCGACGCGACATCGAAGCAACGCGGTGAGGCATTGGCGCGGCGAGCCCGCGCGCCGGCTTCGCCCGGCCGGAACGATCGCCCGGTGTGCAACAGCCGACCGGCGGCGACGCGCTGTGCGTCGCCCCGCGTCCTCACCGGTCGAAGGTCTGCGAAGGCGCCTCGTCGAACATCCGCCGATAGCCGTTGACCAGCGTCGACCGATGCTGGATCCCCCAGCGGTTCGCGATCTCGAGCACGCTCGCCGCGCGCGGCCCTTCCGACAGCAGCTCGCCGCGAATCCGCTCCATGCGCTGCCGTCGGATCAGCTGGCTCGGCGACAACCCGAGAAACGTCTTGAACGCGGCCTGCAATGCGCGCTCGGTCACGTCGATGTGCGCGGCGATCTCCCGCACCGACAGGTCGCGCTGGTCGAGCCGCTCCATCAAATAGCGATACGCGCGCCGGTACTTGCCGGGCAGCCGCGCGCTGACGTCGTCGCTCGGCGCCGCCGCGTGCGTACCGCACCGCGCAATCGCGAGGGAGGGCGCGAGCGCCGCGCCGTCCGAGCGTACGTGCCGCACCGAGGCGAGCGCATAGCGTGCATACAGCGACGACGATTCGCGAATCCGCCCCTGCTGCTCGCAGACCTTCGCCGCGCAGTACAGATAGTCGAGGGTCCAGCGCACGTGCGAGCCGCAGCGCCCGACCGCGTCGCGATACGGCGCGATCATCGCGTTGGCGACATTCGGCGCGTGCCCCGCGAGCGCCGCCAGCGCGACTTCAAGGCACACGCTGCGCTGGTAGTCGACGAGGCCCGTCTTCGCGCACCAGCTCACATGCGCATCGATCCGCGCGAGCGCCGCGTGGTCGCCGGCGGCGAGCGCGCATGCCTGGCGCATGTAGTCGACGCGCTTCCGCAGCAGCGGCAGCGCATCGGCATCGGCCACCGGCGCGCCCGTTTCCGCGAACGCCGACAACGGCAGATCGGCCAGCGCGGAGCGCCAGTAGACGTGATCGCCGAGCGCGTCGGCGCGACCGATCCGGTATTGCAGCAGCAAGTCCGCGCGCAGCGCGCCGGCGAGCTGCCGCCAGCGCGGATCGGCATCGCGAGCGGCTGCGTCGAGCCCGTCGAGCGCCACCATCGCGTCCTCGGCGCGGCCGAGATGATGCATGACGACGCACGCGCCGACGAGGCTCTCGAGCTTCTGCCCGACGCTCGCCGCGCGATCGTCGGCGATCCGTCGGAAGCCCGCCTGCGCGACGCCGAAACGGTTCTGGAAGAACGCCTGCCAGCTCGCGTTGCGGCAGGTCATCACGCGCGTCTGGTCGCGCGAATCGCGCAGCAGCTTCAGCGCGCGGCGGAAGATGTCCTCGGCCTCCTCGAAGCGGCCGAGCACGAGTTGGATGTCCGCGTACGCGCTGACGTCGCGCACGTCGTTGGCCGGGGCGCCCGGGTCGGCTTCGCAGCGCGAGGCGACGAGCGCGGCCGCTTCGGCGAAGCGGCCGTCGAACACGCGCGCTGCGTAGGCGTCGGTCGACGCCGGATTGGCAAGCGCGGCGGCGGCGGCGAAATAGAGTGTCGAAAACATGGTGGATCCTCTCGGCAAGCGGGTTCGAATACGAAGTTCGGGCTCGATCCGCGCGCCGCGCCGCCGCTCGTCGCGGGGCGCAGCGCATGGATGCGTGCCGCTATCGTCTCGTTCGCGCCGGATCCGTGCAGCAATTTGTGACGTTCCGTTACGATTGGCCCGCCGATTGCGCGTGCCGCCGTCGGGCCGCGCTACACCCGCAGCCAGAAATATTCGCCGGACGCGATACCGCTGAACATCTCGTCGCCCGATTCGATGATGTTCTGCCGCCAGTAGCGGCCGTGCTCCGCATAGTGCGCGAACAGATCGGCGAGCGTCTCGCCCGTTACGTCCGGCGTGAGCGGCAATCGCATCAGCAGCACGATGCTGCCGGTGTCCGCGTCGATCCCGAGTTGCGCCTGGTCCTGCGCATAGATCAGCAGGTTCGCCTCGAGCAGCAGCCGGTACACCGCGAGCGTGCGGCCCGCGCTGACGATGCCGTAATGGAAATTCACGTACATCGACTCCGGATCCTCGTCGAAGTACTCGATGCGCACGTCGAACCCCTCGACGTCGATCGTGCGCGTCTCGAGCACGTAATCGACGTCCGTCAAGCCGACAACCGCGCATACCTCCGCGACGACCTGTGCGTAACGTTCCCAACTCATGACAGTTTCACCCCGGTATCCGGCGTCCCCAAAAAAATACAGCCGGCGCTCGCGCGCCGGCCGCCCAACACGATGCCGAACGGCAGCCGGCTTACTGCGCCGGCTTCGACGCGTCGCCGACCATCTTCGTGGCCTGCTTCTTCACGTCGTTTTCCGCCTTCGTCATCTCTTGCATCTGCTGCAGTTTCGTTGCCGCCTTCGAAAACGCGATGCCTGCCATCGTGTCCTTCGTCATTTCGCCCAGTGCACCACCTACCAATGCCGACATGATTACTCTCCAGAAAGTGCGTGATTCGATCACGCGTTGACAAAGTTCCCGCGCCGCCGCTTCATGTCGCGGCCCGCGGCTTTTTTGCCGCGCAGCGTGCGGCATCGTCGGGAACGGCTCGCGCCGCTCCGTCCGCCGCCGCACGTTGCGCGGCGAAACCAGGGCCGCTATGCGGCCGTCGCGTTCGCCTCGTGCAACGTCGCGACAATCCGCTGCGCCGCCAGCAAGCCGCGATAGATCTTTTGCATCGCGTCGCGGTCGTAGTCGCTCGCCGCCTGCGCGGTGGCCGCGCTCACCCGCTCGGCCGTCTCGCCGAGCGCCTCGCGGAGCACGCCGATCCGTACCGCCGCGTCAGGCGCCCCGAGCGCCTGCTCGAGCGGTCCGCATTCATCCGCTGCCCGTTCCAATGCTTCGTACATGCCGTTTCTCCCGTCAGTTGAGGTCCGGCGCGCCGTTCGCCGACGCGCCCACAAACACGTGCTTCACGCCGTCCGGCGTCTCGATGTAACGCACGTCGCCGATCTCGAGCATCCCCGAGTACGCGACGGGCACCGGTGCGTCGCCGGACTGGCGTGCATCGACGTCGATCGCGCGCACGTTCGGCCCGACGTCGGCGCGCACGCGCTCGACCGCCGCGCGCAGCTGCGCGATGTCCTGCACGACGACCGACGACGACATGCGTATACGCTCGCGAGCTGGTTCGCGTCTCCACAATGCCGTCGGCAGTGGTGTAGCTGAATTTCGTCTTTGCGTTATTCATTTTGGATGCCGAAATTTGATCGAT
>NZ_JAAGPO010000301.1:0-8784 GCF_017104825.1 Burkholderia sp. Ac-20345
GCCGCTCGCCGCGACGGGCAGCGACGAAGTCGCGCCGGCGGACGGGGGCGACGCGCTCGGCCTCGGCCCTGCGCGCCTGACGATCACGTTCGGCTTCGGCCCCGGCATGTTCGCGCTGGCGGGCAAGGACCGCTTCGGCCTCGCGAAGCACCGCCCCGCCGCGCTCGTCGATCTGCCGCGTTTCAACGGCGACCAGTTGCTGCCCGAGAAGACCGGCGGCGACCTGTTCATCCAGGCGTGCGCGGACGACGCGCAGGTCGCGTTCCACGCGGTGCGCCAGCTCGTGCGCCTCGGCGCGAAGGCCACGCAGATGCGCTGGGGCCAGGCCGGCTTCACGTCGGGCAAGCCCGGCGAGACGCCGCGCAACCTGATGGGCTTCAAGGACGGCACGATGAATCCGCCGATGTCCGATCCGGCCGCAATGGACGAATTCGTGTGGGCCGGCAGCGAAGGCCCGGCATGGATGAACGGCGGCACCTACACGGTCGTGCGCCGGATCCGCATCACGCTCGAGCACTGGGACAACACGGAGCTCGGCTTCCAGGAGCAGGTGGTCGGCCGTCACAAGTACAGCGGCGCGCCGCTCGGCCAGAAGAACGAGTTCGAGGCACTCGATCTCGACGCGGCCGACAAGGACGGCAACCCGGTGATCCCCGACAACGCGCACGCGCGCCTCGCATCGCCGCAGTTGAACAACGGCGCGCAGATCCTGCGCCGCGCGTACTCGTACAACGACAGCACGAGCTTCTACATCGAGCGCTGGCCGCCGTGGCGCCAGCAGACCGAGTACGACGCGGGGCTGATGTTCGTCGCGCACCAGCGCGACCCGCGCAAGGGCTTCATTCCGATCAACGAGAAGCTCGCGAAGCTGGACATCATGAACCAGTTCACCACGCACGTCGGCAGCGCGATCTTCGCGTGCCCGCCGGGCGCGCAACCGGGTTCGTACATCGGCGCCGCGCTGTTCGACGCATGACGACGCGCAACGCAAGCCAAGGCACTCCTTCCCGGCCCCGCCGGGTGCAACCTGCTGAAAACCACATGAACACTTCACCCGTTAGCCGCCCGCTGCGGCACCTGATTTCCGCGGCGGCCGCCGCGCTGATGCTGACCGGCGCGCTGCACGCCGCGCGCGCGCATGCCGCGACGCTCACGCTGTACAACGCGCAGCACGAGCAGGTCGTCAACCAGCTCGTCAAGGACTTCGAAGCGCAGAGCGGCATCACCGTGAAGGTGCGCTCGGGCGAAGGCCCCGCGCTCGCCGCGCAGCTCGCCACGGAAGGCGACCGCACGCCGGCCGACGTGTACTTCACCGAGAACTCGCCGGAGCTCGTGCTGCTCGACCGCAAGGGCCTGCTCGCGAAGACCGACGGCGCCGCGCTGCAGTCGGTGCCCGCGCGCTTCAACCCGGCCGACGGCAACTGGGTCGGCGTGCTCGCGCGCGAGAACGTGCTCATCTACAACACCGCGAAGCTCCAGCCGCAACAGCTGCCCGCATCGCTGCTCGATCTCGCGAAACCGGAATGGAAGGGCAAGGTCGGCGTCGCGCCGAGCGATGCCGACTTCCTGCCGCTCGTGAGCGCGGTGCTCGCGCTGCACGGCGAAGCCGCGACGCTGCAATGGCTGAAGGGCCTGAAGGCCAACGCGCAGATCTTCGACGACGATGAAGGCGTGACGGCAGCCGTCAACCGCGGCGGCGTGCTGACCGGCATCGTCAACAACTACTACTGGGACCGCCTGCACGCCCAGCTCGGCGACAAGTCGACCCGTAGCGCGATCTACCACTTCGGCAAAGGCGACGTCGGCGGTGCCGTCAACGTGTCCGGCGCCGCGGTGCTGAAGGCATCGAAGCACCAGCCGGAAGCGCAGAAGTTCGTCGCGTATCTCGTCAGCGAGCGCGCGCAGAAACTGATGGCCGGCGGCCATATCAGCTTCGAGTATCCGCTGCATCCGGGTGTCGCGCCTGATCCGATCCTGAAGCCGTTCAACGAACTGAGCCCGCCGGCGCTGACGTTCGAACAGCTCGGCGACGACAGCCAGGCCGGCAAGCTGCTGCGCCAGGCCGGTCTGCTCTGACCATGAGCGACGCCGTGTCCCGCACGGCAAGCACCGCACGCGACGATGAGCACACCGCGACACGGCGCCGCCCGTCGCGCGCGCTCGTCGCCGCGGCCGCGTGCGGGCCGCTCGCGATCCTGCTGCCGCTCGGCTTCACGCTGTACCGCGCAGCTACTTTCGGGATCGACGATGCGATCGAGCTGCTGTGGCGCCCGCTCGTCGGCGAACTGCTGGTCAACACGCTGTCGATCACGCTCGCCGCGACGCTCATGTGCACGCTGCTCGGCACGGCGGTCGCGTGGTTCATCGAGCGCACCGACCTGCCCGCCCGGCCGCTGTGGACCGCGCTCGCGGCCGCGCCGCTCGCGGTGCCGCCGTTCATCACGAGCTATGCGTGGGTGTCGCTAAGCCTCGACCTGCAGGATTTCCTCGGCGCGCTGATCGTGCTGACCTCCGCGTACTTCCCGCTCGTCTACCTGCCGGTGGCCGCCGCGCTGCGCGAGCTCGATCCCGCGCTGGAGGAAAGCGCGCGCACGCTCGGCTGCTCGCCGTGGCATACCTTCTTCCGCGTCGTGCTGCCGCAGTTGCGCCCCGCGCTGTGCGGCGGGATGCTGCTCGTCGCGCTCGGCGTGCTGTCCGAGTTCGGCGCATTCCAGTTGCTGCGCTTTCGCACGTTCACGACCGAGATCTATGCGGAATACCGCACCGCGTTCGACGGCGGCGGCGCATCGCTGCTCGGCTGCGTGCTGATCGCGCTGTGCCTGCTGTGCCTCGCGATCGAGGCGCGCGCTCGCGGCCATGCGCGCTACGGTCATACGCACCGCGCCGCGCGCCGCGTCGCGATGCGTTATCCGCTCGGCCATCTGCGCGGCCCCGTCACCGTCGCATTCGCCGCGCTCGCGGCCGCGACGCTCGGCGTGCCGCTCGCGATGATCGGCTACTGGCTCACGCAACAGGGCGCGGCAGCCGTCACGCCGGCCGACGTGTCGCCCGAGCTGCTGTGGCAAGCCACGCTCGCATCGTCCGGCTACGGCCTGATGGCGGCAGCCGTCACGACGCTGCTCGCGCTGCCGCTCGCGTTCCTGCTGGTCCGCTATCCGGGCCGCGTCGCGACGCTCCTCGAGCGCACGGCGATGACCGTGCAGGGCGTGCCGGGCATCGTCGTCGCACTGGCGATCGTGTCGATCACGGTGCGGCTGCTGCTGCCGCTCTACCAGAGTGCGCCGGCGCTCGTCGCCGCGTACGCGATCCTGTTCCTGCCGCTCGCGGTCGTCAGCGTGCGCGCCGCGCTGTCGCACGTGCAGGTCCGGCTCGAGGAAACCGCCCGCTCGCTCGGTCTCGGCTGGCGCGCGACGCTCACGCGCGTGGTGCTGCCGCTCGCGGCACCCGGCCTCGGCGCGGCCGCGACGATGGTGTTCATCTCGGTCGTGACGGAACTCAACGCGACGCTGCTGCTGTCGCCGATCGGCACCCGCACGCTCGCGACGCAGGTGTGGAGCGATACGGCGACGCTCGCGTTCGCCGCCGCAGCGCCCTATGCGGCGCTGCTCGTCGCACTGTCGCTCGGCGCATCGGGACTGCTGTTCCTGCTGCTCGGGCGTGCGTCGGTGCGCGACTGAGCGCCGCCCTTTTTCCCCGGAACCGCCCATGAGCGAACTACGCATCCACGGCCTGTCCAAATCGTTCGGATCGCATACCGTCCTGCACGACATCGACCTCACGGTGCGGCGCGGCTCGCGCCTCGCGCTGCTCGGCCCGTCCGGCAGCGGCAAGACGACCCTGCTGCGCGTGCTGTGCGGCTTCGAGCGCGCCGAGCGCGGCACCGTCGAAATCGACGGGCGCCGCGTGGCCGCGCCCGACGTGCACCTGCCGCCCGAACAGCGGCGAATCGGCTACGTGCCGCAGGAAGGCGCGCTGTTTCCGCATCTGTCGGTGGCCGACAACATCGCGTTCGGGCTACCGCGCGCGGCGCGTCGCCGCCATCATCGCGTCGACGAACTGCTCGAGATGGTCGGGCTGCCCGCGTCGTATGCGAGCCGTGCGCCGCAGCAACTGTCCGGCGGGCAGCAGCAGCGCGTCGCGCTCGCACGCGCGCTCGCGCCCGAGCCGTCGCTCGTGATCCTCGACGAACCGTTCTCGGCGCTCGACACGTCGCTGCGCCACGAAACGCGCAGCGCGGTCGCGGATGCGCTCGCCGCGGCAGGTGCGACATCGGTGCTCGTCACGCACGACCAGCCCGAGGCGATGACGCTCGGCGATGAAGTGGCGGTGATGTGGCATGGCCGGCTCGTGCAGACGGCCGCGCCGCAGACGCTGTACCGGCAGCCCGTCACGCGCGACGTCGCGTCGTTCGTCGGGCAGGCCGTGCTGCTCGCCGGTCACGTGCGCGGCACGCACATCGCCTGCGCGCTCGGCGAACTGCCGCTCGTCGCGCCGCTGCCCGACGGGCCGGCCGATGCGATGCTGCGTCCCGAGCAGATCGGCATCGTGCCGGTTACGCACGCCGACGCGGCGCGCGGCCATACGGCGCGCGTCGAAGCCGCGCAGTTTGCGGGCCAGGACGCCGACGTGCTGGTGCGCCTCGATGCCGATCTCGACGTACGCGTGCGCGCACGCGTGCCGGGGCATCGGTGTCCGGCCGTCGGCGAACGTGTTGCACTGGTGGTCGACGGCGCGGTGATGGCGTACGCGCGCTGAGCGGAGCGGCACGCCGCTTCGCGCTTTTACTCGCGGTTATTCGCGTTCACACGCGTTCAGGCATCGGCGCAGCCCGCATCCGACAACGGCCGGAACGTCCGGCCCTCCGTCTCGACCGCCGCGCCCAGCAGCCGCGCGAGCCCCTTCGCGCCTTCGCGCATCACCACGTCGTGGTTCCATCGGAACAGCGGGCGACCGAGCGGCTCCAGCCGGTTCATCCAGCGCACGTGCGTGCGGATGTGCCAGTCGTAGCGCACGATCGTGCGTGCGCCGTCGGCGATGAACGACCAGCATCCGTCGCCTTCGATCGCACCGCTCGCGCGGCCTTCGAGCGCATGCGGCGGCTCGACGCGTCGCACGCGCATGTCGAAAGTCAGCCGGTACGGCAGCGCGCCCTTCCACGTGTACCGGTGCAGCGCGCCGACGCCGCGCGCGTCGCCCGGCTCGATCTCGACGGTGCTCACGGCGCCCTTCCACCAGTCGGGCCAGCGGTCGACCTGATAGATCGCGTCCCACACCACCGCGAGCGGCGCGTCCACGCGCCAGGTCGTCGAGAACCGGTAATCCGCCATGCAGCCTCCGGCATGCCCGTCAGGGGCACGAGTCAGCGCACCGCTCAGGGCGCGAAGAAGCGTTCGGGAAACGCGACGTCGATCTCGACGTCGTCGAGCGTCACGGTTTCGAGCGGCACGTCGTCATCGTCCGCGAAGCTGACGACCTTCAGCGGAAAGCCGTCCTCGGCATCCAGCCACAGCCGGTAGCGATGCACGCCGTCGACCGCGTGCGCGGGTGCGCCCGTGACCGACACGCGCAGCGCGGTCCGGCCGCCGACGGCTTCCTCGCCTTCGGTCACCGTCGCACCGCCTTCCTGCAGCGCATGGACGTTGCGCAGCAGTTCACCGACGTCCGACCGGTCGACCCGGTGGCCGCTGCGGTCGCGCACGAGCGGATTGGACGGCGACAGCGTCAGCGCGGGCGGCGCATGCGCGCCGAACGGGCGCAGCCGCACCTTGCCGTCGCCGGGGTCATACGCGAGCACCGCGCCGTGATGCGGCGACACGAAATCCATCCGGACGAAGCCCGGTTTCAGGTACGCGTAGCGGAATTCCGTCCGTTCGCCGCTGCGCGCGGACGAGCGGATCGTCGCGCGGTACGAGCGGACGTGGTCGAAATGCGCCTGTGCGACGGTCACGGGATCGGCGGTCATGCTCGCTCCTATCAGGCTCGCGGCCAGCAACGCGGCGATCACGGCGCCGCCTCGACATCGAGCACGCCTTCCATCCCGCGCTCGCGATGGCTCCTGAAAAACAGCAGCCGATGCGTGCAATAGTAGGCGAACCGGCCCGGCTGCGCCGGCGTGAAGCGAAACGTCTTCGGTGTCGTGCCGAGTTCGGTGTGTACCGCGATGCCGGCCTGCGGCGCATCGATTTCGAAGCTGTGCGGCACCAGGCCGGGTTCGGCCGACACGGTCAGCTCGACCGGCACGTGCGCCCGCACGATCACGTGGTTCGGCCTGAAGAAATAACTTCCGCCGACGATTGCCACCCGCTGCACGCCGTCGGCGTCGACGGGCACGCGCACCGGCGCGTCGCCTTCCGCCCGCGCAAGCGCGGCGCCCGCGGCGAGCACCGTCGGCACCAGCATCCGTACGAGCGCCTTCGTTATCGTCATCTTCATCGCCTGCTCCGTACCGGCGCCGCGCGCGTCACCCCTTCCACGCGTCGGTCGGGCCGCCAAGCTCGCCGCACGCGTCGATCGCGAGTTCGCGCAGGCGCCGTTCGTCGCCCTGGCCGGACAATGCGTAGCCCATCCCGCGATCCGACCAGAAATACGTGTAGCGGTCACCGGCCGACCTCGCCTGCGGCGCGAGGCGCCGTGCGTCGTAGGCCGTCATGTACAGCGTCACGCGCTCGCCGTCCGCGCGCTGGTACATGAGCTGCGCGGCCGGCCCCGCTTCGTCGGGGAGCAGCCGGCCACCGATCAGCACGTAGCCGTATTCGTCGAGCGACGGCGCGCGCACGGGCCGCCCGACACGCGTGGACAGCCACGCGACGAGACGTGCGGGGTCGCCCGCGCCGACCTCGACCGGATGTTCGCGGTCGGCCGCGTACGTCGCGTACGCGACATCCGCGCGCGCAGCGAACGCCGGTTCGCTGCCTAACGTCACCCAGCCCACATGCAGCGCGACGCCGATCAGCAGCCCGGCCGCGAGCCCCGCGAATGCATAGGCAATCCCGCGCCGGCGCGGCGCACGGCGCTGCACGAACAGCGCGGGCGCGGCACCCGGCAGCGGGAACAGCGCCTGCAGCGCGTCGCGCTGCGCACGGTAATGTGCGAATCGTTCGGCTTCCTCCGGATCGGCCTGCAGGCGTTCGAGCATCTCGCCGCGCTCGTGCCCGGACAGTTCGCCATCCAGCAACGCGGACAGCAGTTGCGCCGACGCATCGTCGTCCCGCTCGTTCGAAGGCTTGTGCGATTCGTCCATCATGTCTTCCCGATCACCCGTAACGCGGCCGTACCGTGCGCCGGCGGCTCGTCCGACAGCAGCGCACGCATCTGCCCGCGCGCCCGTGCGAGCCGCGACATCACCGTCCCCACCGGGACGCCGAGCACCTCCGCGGCATCGCGATAGCTCAATTCCTCGAGCGCGACCAGCAGCAGCACCTCGCGCTGTTCGACCGGCAACCGGTACAGCGCGCGCTGCACGTCGCGCAGCACCAGCCCGCCAATTTCGCCGGCCGGCGCGGCCATCGTCTGCCACGGCGCCGTCGCGTCGTCGACCGCGATCTCGTGCCGCGCGCGCAACTGGTCGATGAAACGGTGCCGCAGCAGCGTCAGCAGCCACGCGCGCAAGTTGCCGCCATCACGCGGCGGGCGGTTCAGCGCACGCTCGAGCGTGTCCTGCACGAGATCGTCCGCCCAGGCCCGGTCGCCCGTCAGCGCGCGCGCATAGCGCGTGAGATGCGGCAACCACACCAGCAGATCCGATTCGTAGCTCATCAGGATGCCTCGCGCGTTGCCGCACCGTCACGGACGCGCGACGTGCCACATGCCGCCGATCCCGTCGCCGCCCGCGTCGCCGGGCTTGCGATCCTGCTTCCATCGATACAGCGGGCGCCCGCGGTACGCCCATTGCTTCTTGCCGTCGTCGCGCGCGACGAGACTTAGCGCGCCCGTTGCCTTGTCATACGCGTCGGCGAGCGCGGGCGGCCAGTTGGCCGCACACGCGCGGTCGCACGCGCTCTTGCCGGGCGCATCGCGATCGAACACGTACAGCGTCATGTGATCTTCGTCGACCAGTTTCCCGTCGCCGGCCTGCGGTGGTTCCGCGGCGGCGGGCTGCACGATTGCCGCCGTCAGCGCGGCGGCGACGAGTATCCGTTTCATGCCCTTTCTCCTTGACACGGCATCGCGACACGGCGGCACCGGCCGGGACGATCGGCTTCGTCACGACCATTATCGCGCCGGGCGGCGCTGCCGGGATTCGGTATCTAAACGGATGGAGGCGACCGGTTATTCCATGCCGGCCTACGAGCGTCGGCAGCAGCCATTCATGCGACGAAATAAAAAGGGGACACCAAAAGGCAACGCGGCATGACATCGCTGTCATGCCGCGTTGCGCGACCCGTTGCGCACGGCGGCCGATCTGGCGCCGCCGTGCGTGTCCGGCCGGTTACTTCGGCAGTGCGCCCGTCAGCGACTGGAGCAGCGACGACACCGGCGCGAGCGGGTTGCCCGGTGCGCTGTTGCCCGAATGCGGCGTGACCGACAGACCCGGCGCGGAGCCGAGCGCCGTGCCCACCGTCGTGCCGACCGCGTTGACGACCGTCGCCGTCGCGTTGGCGCCCGTCGTCAGCAGCGAGCCGACTGCACCCGCCGTGCCGCCGGCCGCGTTCGCGCCCGAGATCGGAAGACCGTCGTGTGGGGAAAGCGTGTGATCCATCGTGTAGCTCTTCGCGGTCCGCGTGTCGTATGAACGAGAAATACTGTAGACTAGCACTACTGTAATGACGCTGACTTGCCTCGCGA
>NZ_JAAGPO010000302.1:0-8451 GCF_017104825.1 Burkholderia sp. Ac-20345
TCGCTGCACGTGCAGCGCACCGGGCGGCAGGCTCGCGGGCGTCGCGCCGGGCACGCCCGCGCCGAACACCGGCACGAGCACGACGGCAACGCCGACCGTCACGAGCCACCACGCGGACGTCAGCCAGCAGCGATGGATCAACAGCCAGACGAGAAACGCGGCCGCGACGATCAGCCCCGTATCGTGTCCGTGCAGCACCGCAAGCGCGCGCATCGTGGCGTCCACCGGTGGCGTACGCAGGTTCTGCAGGAACGCATACAGCGCAATGTCCGCGTGCATCAGCGGATCGTTCGCGACGACATCCTGCACGATCCCCGCGAACAGCCACACGCAGCCGATGAACAGCAGCGCGAGCACGGGCACCGCGCCCGGCAGGCCACGCACGTAAGCGATCGCGTCGTGCAGTCGCGCGCCGAAGCGCGGCCAGCGGTGCCCGCATGCGTGCACGCCTTCGACGAGCGCACGGCGCAACAGCGGCCAGCCGCGCCGCAACGCGACGCGCACACCGATCCACACGAGCGCGACCAGCGCCGCGACGACCAGCAGGATCACGGCGACCCGCACGCTGATCGCCGCGGCCAGCGCGGCCGACGCCCCGAACAGGATGCCCGGCGCGACGTGCACTGGCGCCCAGATGAGCGCCGAGATGACGTTGACCGGATAGAACGACCGGCGCGGCAGCGTCGCGCAGCCGACGACCACCGGCACGACCGCACGCACCGGCGCAAGAAAGCGCGCGAGCACGATGCTCTTCATGCCATGACGCAGCACGAACTCCTCGCCGCGCCCGTAGGCGGCCGCATAACCGAAGCGCGCCCACACGTTGCGGATCACCCCGCGGTAGTGCCGCCCGAGTTCGTAGCTGATCCCGTCGCCGATCACGGCGCCGACCGCCGCGACACCGATCGTCGTCCAGCCGTCGAGCGCACCCGCGCCGATCAGCGCACCGGCCGCGAACATCACGGCGCCGGCCGGCACGACCGTACCGATCAGCGCGATCGCCTCGGCGCAGGCCGTCACGAACACGATCGCGAGCACGAGCAGCGGATGCGCGCCGATCGCGCCGATCCACGCGTGGATCGTGTCGCTCATGGCCCGCTCCACGGCGGGACACCGCGGCGTGCGGACGCCGGGCCGGCGATGGCAGGGGGAGCGTTCATCGGGAGCTGCGCGCGGTCGCGCCGGCGTGACGAATCAATCGAACTCGTGCTGCCGCGCGTCGGCCTCGAGCGGCGCGTCGTGGTACCCGACCGTCGCGATCTCCTGCAGATAGCGCGTGAGAAACGCGCCGATCGATCCGGCGGCCTCGTACTGATGCACGTGGCGGAATTCGTGGGTCAGCAGGCGGCGCGTGTCCTGGCCGCGCAGCACGTACACCGCATGACCGAGCGTGAGCCCGATCGTCCCCGGCGACAGGAGGCCCGTGTCGCGGGCGATCGCGGCGAGCGACGGCACCTCGGGAAACGGCATGCGGTCGACGATCACCACGCGGATCCGCTCCGGCTGCGCGACACCTACCGTGCGCGCGTCGTCGGCTTGCGCGGGCGTCAGCGGCGCCCCCTGCGCGATCCCGCGCGCCGCCTCCGCTTCGGCCCATGCAACGGCGGCGGGCAGTGCGGACGCCAGGATATCGGCAAGATCGATCATCGCGGGGCTCCTCGGATGGTGGCGTGGCATCGGGCACCAGTTTAGTCCCGAATCGGGACGGTTCGCGGGGCGGTTCGCGGGGCGGCTCGCGACGCGCGGCGCCATCCCGTTCCGGCCACCGCAGTCATCAGGGAATACCCTGGTTCGCACCCGCTCCGCCGCGTACCTTTTCCTCGCGATTATTTCGTTTCAGTGCACATTCCGCGATCGGCTATCTCGAAAATTTCCCGGATGTGTACCGTTTTCGGATTCGGCGGAATATATTGGTCAGAAGAACAGCCGCGGCGACCACCGGACAGCAGTGCGCGGCGTCATCCCGAAGAGGATCGCTAGATGATCAGGGTAATTCTGGCTGACGATCACGCAGTCATGCGGGACGGACTGCGTTACATCCTGGAAACGGCCGGCGGTTTCGAAATCGTCGGCGAGGCGAGCGACGGCTCGGCCACGCTCGCGCTCGTCGAGCGCGGCGCCGCCGACGTGCTGCTGCTCGACCTGTCGATGCCTGCGCCGACCGGCATCGAGCTGATCCGGCTGGTGAAGCGCCACGCGCCGTCACTGCGCACGCTCGTGCTGACGATGCATGCGGAGGCGCAGTACGCGGCACGCGCGTTCAAGGCCGGTGCGACCGGCTACCTGACGAAGGACAGCGCGACCGCCGAGCTCGTGGAGGCGGTCGGCAAGGTCGCAGCGGGCGGCGTCTACGTGAGCCCGTCGGCCGCCGAAAGCCTCGCGCTGACGCTGCGCGCGCCGGCCGCGGCGCTGCCGCACGAACGGCTGTCCGCGCGCGAACTCGACGTGATGCGCCGCATCGTCGCGGGCCAGACCGTCACGCAGATCGCGACCGAACTCGCGCTGAGCGCGAAGACGGTCAGCACATACAAGACACGGATCCTCGAGAAGATGGAACTGCCGCACGAAGCCGCGCTGGTCCGCTACGCGGTGCGCCACGACCTCGACCCCGGCGGCGACGCATGACCGCCGCCTTCCGCGTCCCGCCCTCGCCCCCGGACGACGACGACCCGGACGCATCGCGCCTGTTCATGTCGTCGCTGCCGCCGGGCCGGCGCGAACGGCGGCTCGCGCTCGCGACCGTGCTCATCTCCGCCGTGATCTTCACCGCGCTTGCGCCGTTCGCGGGCAGGCCGCTTGCGCCGGGCTGGGCGTTCATCCCCGTGTACCAATCGGCGATCGTCGTCAACGACATGGTGACGGCCGGCCTCCTGCTCGGCCAGTACGCGATCCTGCGCCAGAAGCCGCTGCTCGTGCTCGCGGGCGGCTACCTGTTCACGGGCTTCATGGCCGGCACCCACATGCTGACCTTTCCGGGGCTGTTCGCGCCGACCGGCCTGCTCGGCGCCGGCGACCAGACCACCGCCTGGCTGTACCTGTTCTGGCACGGCGGCTTTCCGCTGGCAGTCGCCGCGTACGCGCTGCTGCGCGCGACATCGCGTGCGGCGGGCCCGATCCCGGCCCCGCAGCGCCGCGCGGCGATTCCCATAGTGCTGTGCATCGCGGCCGCGGTCGGCGCGACAGCCGCGCTTGCGCTGCTCGCGACGGCCGGCCACGACCACCTGCCGCGCATCATGAACGGCAACCGGATGGCCGCGACGATGACGAACGCGATCACGATCGTCTGGGGGCTGAACCTCGTGGCGCTGATGCTGATGTGGCAACGGCGGCGGCGCCATTCCGTGCTCGACCTGTGGGTGATGACGGTGCTCGTCGCCTGGCTGTTCGACATCGCGCTGTCGTCGATGCTGAATCACGGGCGCTACGACCTCGGCTTCTACGCGGGGCGCGCGTACGGTCTCGTCGCGTCCGGCGTCGTGCTGTTCGCGATGCTGTTCGAGAACGGCCGGCTGCATGCGCAGACGGTGCGCGCGCTGGCCGGCGCGCGCTACCAGCATCTGCTCGTCGTGCAGAAGAGCGCGCAGCTGAACGACGCGAACGAACAACTCGAACAGCGCGTCGCCGCGCGCACCGCGCAACTGAGCGCGTCGAACCGCGACCTGCGACGCGAAGTCGAGGACCGCGTGCGTGCGGAACGGGCGCTGCAGGCATCGCGCGAGGAGTTGCGCGAGATCGCCGCGATCAGCGCGAGCGCACGCGAGGCCGAGCAACGCCGCATCGCGCGCGAGCTGCACGACGAACTCGCGCAGACGCTCGCGACGCTGAAGAACGATCTCGAATGGCTGATCGACCGCGTGCCGCAGGACGATGCGCAGCTGGCGCGCAAGATCGCGGCAATGCACGCGCTGGCGCGCGGCGCGGTGGCCGCGACGCGCCGCATCGCGTCGGACCTGCGCCCGCTGATGCTCGACGATCTCGGCTTCGCCGCGGCCATGCAATGGCTCGTGGAGGATTTCCGGCACCGTCACGGCATCGAATGCGCGCTGCATGTCGACCCGCCCGAGCTGCAGCTCGACGAACCTTATGCGACGGCAGTGTTCCGCATCGCGCAGGAAGCGCTCGCGAACGTTGCGCGGCACGCGGCCGCGTCGCATGCGAACGTCGAGCTGGTGCATGCGAACCATGCGATCGAGCTGACGATTCGCGACGACGGCGCGGGTTTCGATCCCGGCGTGCCGCGCAAGTCGGGATCGTTCGGGCTGGTCGGGTTACGCGAGCGCGCGTATCTCGTCGGCGGCACGCTGCGGATCGCGACGACGCTCGGCGAGGGAACGACGGTCGAGGTGGAGATTCCGCTGTCGCCCGCGAAGGTGACGGTTGCGCATGGCGGGGATGGGGGTTCGCGCGGGTAGGTTCGCGGCGAAGGCAGTGGTGCGGGTCGGTGCCTCGATACCCCGCCGCCGGCCGGTCAGTGATAGTCGTCTTCGCGTTGATGGCGGACGGCGAGGATCGTGACCTGCTCCGCACTTTCGATCTCGAACAGCAGGACATAGCCTGACATACCGAAGGACACGATCAGCTCGCGCAGAAACGGATTGCCCTCATCGATTTTGCGACACGTGAACGGAAACAGCCTAAGCATGGCGACGCCCCGTTCGATCGCCTCCAGCGCCCTCGCCGCGGCGTCCACATCGCGCTCGAGCAGATATCGATACAACCGCACCAGATCTTCACTTGCCGCGCGCGTATAGCGGACCGGGTAGCTCAATCAGCCGCCTTCGCTGCACGTGCGGCATTCAGCATGCTCTCAAGCTCGCTCTGCACATCCGCGGCATCGACATATTCGCCGGTACGCCGCGCCTCGTCGCGAGACGCCAGACCGCGTGCGACAAACTCGTGCTGCAGGCGTCGACGCGCAATGCCATCGCGCAACGCCGACTCCATGAACGCGGACAGCGTCTCGTTTTCTGCCAGGACAGATTCCGCCTCTTCGCGCAATTTCGGATCGACCCGCAGCGCGGGCATCGTGGCTGTTTTCATTGCACACCCCATGCATTACATATGTAATGCATGGTACCACGTCGATATTCTCGCGCACAGTCGGCCGTTTGGATGGTCGACTTACAAAGTCGCTTTCAACCCGTCCTCATATCCCTGCGCGCCGCTCGGGATGAAAGAATTTCCGTGGCGCTACAATCCGTCGCCATCAACGTCCCGTACCCCTGCGCGCCGATGCGCCAGCCGATCCCATTCCCCTTCTCCACGATGAAAACACTCCGCAGCTATGCACTCATCTTCTGCGCGGTCGCAGGCGGCTGGCTTGCCGTATCGCTGCTGTGCTGGCCCGTCCTGCTCGCGCTGCAGGCACTGACGACGGCCGTGTTCATCCCGCATCCGGCCGGCAGCTATATCGGTCTCGGATTCGTGTCGACCGCACGGCTCCTGGATTTTCCGACGAGCTTCGTCGGCGCGTTTTCGGTGCCGTTCATGAACGTGCCGCTCGGGTTCATCGCGATCGCCTGGTGGGTCGGCACCGCGCTCATCGTGCAGCCCGCCTACGCGCGCTACCGCGTCATGGTGCGGGGCCGCCCGTCGGCGCGGGCCGTCCTGTGGCGCGGCGCCCGCTCGTGGCTGATCTTCACGACGGTGCTCCTGCTCATCGCGACGCCCTTCCTGCGGCGCTACGAGATCGTCACACCGGATCACCTCTACGTGCGGCACCTGTTCGACTGGCACGAGCGCGCGTATCCGCTTGCGTCGCTGAAAGCGATCCACCTGGACGATCCCGGCACCAGCCGCGGCATCGTCACGTGGGACTTCATCTTCGACGGCGACAACCGCTTCACGACGACCGCCCCCGACCTCCACGCGCTCAAGTACCTGCTGTCGAACACGCACGCAACGGCCAACTTCTCGTTCGTCGGGAACCGGTTGATGAAGCGGTAACGCCGCGCGCCGTCACGCCCGCGCCGCCACCATCCCCCGCTCCGACCGCGTCCACGCGACCAGCGCGCCGATCCCGAGCAGCGCGAGACACACGATCGGCACGATCATCGGCCCGAACGCGGTGCCCGTCACCTTGCCGGCAAACGGCATCAGGTTCTGGCTGAAGAAGCCGCCGAGGTTGCCGATCGAGTTGATCGCCGCGACGCTCGCCGCCGCCCGCGCACCGGTGAAGTAGCGCGGCGGCATCGACCAGAAGCACGGATACAGCAGCGGGATGCATGCGCCGCCCAACACGAGCGCGATGAAACGCAGCGGCGTCGACGGCAGCACGAGGCTCAGCAGGAAGCCGAGCGCGCCAAGCGCCGCGACGATCGCGATCGTGCGCAGGATGCTCTTCGCGCGGCGCAGCTTCCCCGGCAGCCACACCAGCAGCAGCACCGCGAGCGCCCACGGCAGCATGCTCAGGAAGCCGTTCGTGCTGCTCGACACGCCGAACGACTTCACGAGCGTCGGCAGCCAGTACGTGACGCCGTACAGCGACGTCGACATCAGCATGTAGGTTGCCGCGAACAGCATCACGCGCGGATCGAGCAGCGCCTTCCACGGCTGGCCGTGCTCGGCCTGCGCGGGCTTCTCGCGTTCGAGCGCGGCCTCGACGATCTGCTTCTCGCGGTCGTCGAGGAAACGCGCGTCGCGCACCGATGCGGGCAGCACGCGGAACACGACGATCGCGACGATCACCGCCGGGATGCCCGTCGCCACGAACACCCACTGCCAGCCCGCGAGCCCCCACACGCCGTTCAGGCTCAGCAGCACGCCGCCGACCAGCGAGCCGAGCATGTTCGCGAGCGCGCTGCCGAGCGTGAAGATGCCGAGCACCTTCGCGCGATAGCTCTGCGGAAACCACAGCGTCAGGTAATAGATCACGCCCGGATAGAAGCCGGCTTCGGCGATGCCGAGCACGAAGCGCAGCGCGCAGAATGCGGGCATCGACGTCGTGAAGCCCATCAGCACGGTGATGAGCCCCCACGTCAGCATGATCCGCGCGAGCCATACACGCGCGCCGTAGCGATGCAGCGCGAGCGTGCTCGGCACCTCGAACAGCAGGTAGCCGATGAAGAACAGCGACGACGCGAGCCCGAACGCGGCTTCCGTCATCCCGAGGCTGTGCACCATCTGCAGCTTCGCGAAGCCGACGTTCTGCCGGTCGATGAACGCGATCAGGAACATCACGACGAGGATGGGCAGCAGGCGCCGCGCCATCTTCGACATGATGCGCTGTTCTTCGGCGGACGCGGGGTCCAGGGTATCGGTAGCGTTCACTTCAGGCTCCTTGCGTGAATCGGTTGCATAGCGGTTGCATATCGGTTGAATCGGCGCCGCGCGACGAACGCACGAGCGCGGGATGTTTCGATGAAAGGGCGCGGCGTTATCAGCCCGACCGGTAGGCGTCGAGCATCGGCGCGAACATCTCGTGCCACGCACGCGGCTTCGCCTTGATCGTGCCGGCCAGGTACAGGAATTCGACGTAGTCCATCAGCTGGTTCGGCAGCACCGAGAAGCGCGTGTCGGGTGCGGCGAGCATCCGCATCACGTCGTCGTGCGACACGCCGACGCCCGACGAGGCCGCATAGAGCGCCGCCGCCGCGCGCGGATCCTGCGCGATCAGGCGGTTCGCTTCGTCGAGCGCGCCGAGAAACGCGATGGCCAACGCGGGTTCCGTATCGACGAGCCGCTTCGGCGCGAACACGACGTCGAGCGTCATCGGGCCGAGCACGTCGACCGAATTCACGATGCGGTGAATGCCCGGCTGCCGCAATTCGAGCGTCGAGAACGGCGGCGACGTGAAGTGCGCGGTAACACCGTTCTCGCGGCGGATCAGCGCCTGCATCGCCTGCGGATGCGGCAGGTTCACGGTGATCGAATCGAGCTGCGCGAAATGCTTCGGCCCGAGCTGCCGGCTCGCGACCATCTGCAGCACCACCGCCGACAGCGACGTGCGGATACCCGGCACCGCGATCCGGTCGGACGGCGTGAAGTCGCGCAGCGACACGAGGCCCGGCCGGTTCGCGTTCAGCGACAGCGACGTGGTCGACAGCCCACTGATGCCGATCACCTCGACGTTCGGAATGCCGCGCGCCCGCGCCCACAGCTCGATGAAACCCGGTGCGCCGGCACCTGCGAAATCGAGCGTGCCGGCCATCATCGCGTCGTTGACGGAATTGCCGCCGTCGAGCAGCACCCAGTCGACCGCCACGTCACGCACACCGTGGCGCGCCGCGTGCTGCTCGAACAGCCGCTGCTTCTCCATCACGAGCAGCGGCAGGTACAGCACGCCATAGCCTTTGGAAATCCGCACCGTGCGCGGCTTCGCGCGCACGAGCGACGGCGCGGCCAGCACGCCGAGCCCGGCGGCGATCAATGCGCGGCAGGTAGAACAACCCTGCGAACCACGCGGCGATCAGAACGATATGGAACGTCTTGACCCAGAGCATCGCCATCGGT
>NZ_JAAGPO010000303.1:0-8418 GCF_017104825.1 Burkholderia sp. Ac-20345
TGGACAGCGGCGGCGGGCTGCCAGCCCCTCCGGCAACCCCTGCGCCTCCGCGCGACGCAAGCCGCGCGCGCACCGCCTGGTAGAAGCGCAGGTTGTCGGCCACCGCCGACGCGGGCAAGTCCGCCGACAGCAGCTTCTTCGCCGAATCGGTGTTGCCGAGCACGCCGTACGCGAACGCGAGGTTCTGGCGCGCCTGCCACGGCGCGGACGGCAGCCCGGCCACGTCGAGCAGCACGTTCACGCCCTCGCGCGGCCGGTTGCTCAGCACGAGCGACAGCCCGAGGTCGACGCGCAGCCCCTGCGCGTCCGGATGCGCGCGCAGCGCCTCGCGATACACGACCTGCGCATCTGCATGTCGCCCCTGCAGGTCGAGCACGGTGCCGAGCCCTTCCGCCGCGAGCGGATGGTTCGGCTGCGCGGCCAGCAGGTCGCGATAGCGCTGCGCGGCTTCGTCGAGACGCCGCTGCCGCAACGCGACCCGCGCAAGCCCGAGCCGCGGGCCGAGCTCCGCGGGCGCCTGCCGCTGCGCTTCGTCGTAGAGGATCCGCGCGCGCTCCAGGTCGCCCGCGCGGTAGTTGACGTCGCCGAGCCCCAGGCGCGCCGCGAGCGAGTCGGGATGCTTCGCGAGCACCTTCTCGTACAGCGTCGACGCTAGATCGACGTTGCCGCCGGCGAGCGCGCTGTCCGCGATGCGCAATTCGGCCTGCGGGTCGTCGCTCTTGTGCGACAGCACCGGCCGCGTCTGGATGCCCGGCGCGCCGCAGCCGGCCAGCACCGGCAGCACGGCCGCGAGCGCGAACGCGCGTACGACGGATCGTGTCATCTGAATACCTCGAGCAGGCGGATCGCCGCCGGGCCCGCCGCGATCAGGCAGACCGTCGGCAGGATGAACAGCATCATCGGCAGCGTGATCTTCGGCGCAAGCTTCGCGGCCCGTTCCTCGAGCGCGACGATCTGCTCGGTGCGCTCGGTGCGCGACAGCGTGCGCAGCGCCTGCGTGATCGGCGTGCCGAACCGCTGCGACTGCGTCAGCGTCGTCGCGAGCGAGCGCGCCGACGTGAAATCGACGCGCGTCGCGAAATGCGCGAGCGTCGCGGACACGTCGCCGCTCAGCGTCAGCTCGTCCGCGCACACGGTCAGCTCGTCGGCGAGCGGCGCGCAGATGCGCGACAGTTCATGCGCGACGCGCCGGATGCCCGACGCGAGGCTGTTGCCGGCCATCGTGCAGATCACCAGCAGGTCGAGCGCATCGGGAAAGCATGCGGCGATGATCCGCCGCCGCCGCCGGATCATCACGCCGAGCACGTATTCCGGCACGATCACGCCGATCACGAACGCGGCGATCATCGCCAGCGCGCGGATCACGAAGTATTCGCCGAAGCGCGGAATCAGCGGGCTGAACACGATCGCGCCGCACGCGAACAGCACGCCGCAGCTCAGCTTGATCCCGATCATCACCGACACCGCGCGGCGCTCGCGAAAGCCCGCGCGCGTCAGCTGGAGGCCGAGCTTCACGCGCTGCATCGGGTCGAGCACCGGCAGCCGTTCGCCGAGCTGCGCGAGCCGGCGCGTGATACCCAGGCGAACGCCGCCCGGCTGCAGCCACCCCGCCACCGGTGCCGGCGGGTGCTGCCCGGCAGCCAGCCGCACGCGCGCGGCGATCCGCTGGCGGGTGCCGCCGCCGGGCGTGCCGAGCGCCACCGCGACACAGGCGAGCAACAACAGCAACTCGAGGCCGCGGGCGGCCAGTATCGACAGCGTCATCGCGCGGTATCCAGTTTCGAGATCTTGCGGATCACCAGCAGGCCGACCGTCAGCAACCCGGCCGCGATCGTCAGCATCGTGTGCCCCGGGTGCGTCGTGAACAGCAGCATCACGTAGTCGCGGTTCACGACGAACAGCGAGCCGATCATCACGAACGGCACCGCCGAAATGATGTTCGTCGTGATGCGCCCTTCGGCGGTCAGCGCGCGGGTCTTCAGGCGGATGTCGCGGCGCGTGCGGATGATGCTCGACAGCTCGTCGAGCGTTTCGCCAAGGCTGCCGCCGGTCTCGCGCTGCAGCAGCAGGTAGACGGTGAAGAACGAGAAGTCCGCGATCATCAGGCGGTCCGCCGCGTGCGTCAGCACGTCCTTGAGATCCGCGCCGACCCGCAGGCTGTCGCCCATCGAGCGGAACGTCGCGCGCACCGGCTCGGCCGCGCCGTCGCCGACCATGCTGATCGCCTGCGTGACCGGAATGCCCGCGCGCACGGCCCGCACGATCACGTCGATCGCGTCGGGGAACGCTTCGAGAAAGCGGATCCGGAAGCGCTCGACCAGCGCACGGTAGCTGGCGCGCATCGCGACCAGCGGCAACCCGGCGTAGATCAGCGGACGCAGGAAGTCCGGCGGCCCGATCAGCTTCACCGCGACGATCGCCGCGATCGCGCCCGCGATCGTGCTCGCGACGACGATCCTCACGCCGCCCTTGCCGCCGACCGCGCGCACGCGTGTCACGCGACGCTGCAGCCACGCGCGCAGGCGGCCTTGCCGGCGCTCGAGGTTGAACAGCGCGACACCGGGTGCGACGGCCGCGTGCCCGTCGCGCCCGGTCAGCGACGGCGACAGCCGCCGCATCCGGGCGCGGATGCGCTGGGCCGGCGTGTGGCTCGCGCGATCGAACCACGACGACAGCACGAGCCCGATCGCGAGGATCATCAGGAATGCGCCGGCCGCGAACAGGTCGGCGGCCCTCATTGCCGGAATACCTCGGCGAGCGCATCCTCGACGCCGTAATACGCGGCGCGCGCCGCGAATCCCGGCCGCAACGGCGACGCGTCGAACACGCCCTTCACCGAATCGCGCGTCGTGTCGCCTTCCTGGCGGAACGCGAACAGGTCCTGCGTGATGACCACCTCGCCTTCCATCCCGACGATCTCGGTAATCCGCGTGACGCGCCGCACGCCGTCGCGCATCCGCTCGATCTGCACGAACAGGTGTACGGCACTCGCGATCTGGCGCCGGATCGACAGCAGCTGCAGGTTCGCGTTCGCCATCATGACCATGCTCTCGAGCCGGCTGATCGCGTCGCGCGGCGAATTCGCGTGGATCGTCGTCATCGAGCCGTCGTGCCCCGTGTTCATCGCCTGCAGCACGTCGAATGCCTCGGGGCCGCGAATCTCGCCGAGGATGATGCGGTCGGGCCGCATCCGCAGCGCGTTGCGCACGAGATCGCGCTGCGAGATCCCGCCGAGCCCCTCGGTATTTTCCGGTCGCGTTTCGAGGCTCACGACGTGCGGCTGCAGCAACTGCAGCTCGGCCGCATCCTCGATCGTCACGATCCGTTCGTGCTGCTCGATGTGCTGCGACAGCGCGTTGAGCAGCGTCGTCTTGCCCGAGCCGGTGCCGCCCGAGATCACGATGTTCAGCCGGCACGCGCACGCGACCTTCAACACCTGCAGCATCGGAGGCGAGATGTTGCCCTGCTGCGCCATCCGCGCGAGCGTGATGTCGCGCTTCGCGAACTTTCGGATCGAGATCGACGGGCCGCGCATCGCGATCGGCGGCAGCACGACGTTCACACGGCTGCCGTCGGCGAGCCGCGCGTCGACCATCGGGCTGCTCTCGTCGACGCGACGCCCCACCGCCGCCGCGATCCGCTGCGCGACGCTCGCCACGTGCGCGTCGTCGCGGAACTTCAGCGACGTGAGTTCGAGCCGGCCCGCGCGCTCGACGTAGACCTGGTCGGGCCCGTTGACGAGAATGTCGGTAACCGTATCGTCGGCGAGCAGCGGCTCGATCGGCCCGACGCCGAACATGTCGTTCAGGATCGCATCGACGATCAGCACCTGCTCGCCGGCCGTGATCTTCAGGCGCTCGCGATCGACCGTGTGCGCGGCCACCTGCTCGATGCCGGCGCGCACTTCGTCGCGCGTCTTCATCAGCGCCGCCGACATGTTCATCGACGCGAACACCGCGGTGCGGATCGCGTCGAACTTGCTCGACCGGATCAGCGCTTCATGGGTATCCGCGGCCACGGGCGCGCGGGCCGGAGCCGGCGCAGGCGCAGGCGTGTCTGCCGCAGCCGGGACCGGGGCCGGTGCGTGCTCGCTCGTCACGGCGGGCAGCGCGGCCGGTGTAGCGGCCGGCACGGGGTCCGCCGGCGGCCGGTTGCGGGTACCGAACGTCACGATCCCTTCCTCCACTTGACGAGCCGAGCATACCACGGCTCGGCGACGGCCATCGGCTCACCGGTGATGCCGTTCGCGAGCTGCCGGATCTGGTCCACGAAGCCGTTCCGCTTCGCGCCGTCGATCGGCTCGCCGAGGTTCTCGGCAACCGCGAGCGTCTGCGGCTCGTGCGGCAGTTCGTGCAGCTTCGCGCCGCCGAACGCGTCCTCGAAATCGACCGGCTCGACGCGGCCCGCGACCGGCGCGAGCGGATTGTTCAGCACCATCGACAGCAGCCGCTCGCCGGGCAGCTCCCGCACGAAGCGCACGAGCCGCGCGGCTTCGTACGCGGCGTGCACCGAGCGGTCGACCACGACATGGACGAGATCGGACGCCGCGAGTGCGTCCTCGAGCAGCTTGCCGGCGCCGCTCCCGACATCGAACAGCACGTAGTGGAAGCGGTCCTTCAGCATGTCGACCAGGCGCGCGACGGCCTCGTCGCCCACCGGCGCGTCGGCGCCGTACGCCAGCTCGGCGGACAGCACGTGCAACCGGTCGCCCTTCGTCACGAACATGCGCTCGAACAACGCGTCGTCGGGACGCTGCCCCATGTTCAGCAATTCGATCAGTCCGTTGTTGCTGGACAGCCCGAACATCGAGTTCGCGCCACCGCCATGCAGGTTCAGGTCGACATAGGCCACGCGGCGGCGCTTCTCGCCCGCCAGGAAGCGCGCGAGGCTCACTGTGATCGTGGTCGCGCCGACGCCGCCGCGCGCGCCGACGAAACTGACGACCTTGCCGGTGCGTGCCTGCACGACCGATTCGGTCGCGGTCAACGCACGCCGCATCAGCTCGACGGTCAGCGGCTTGACGATATAGTCCTGCACGCCGATGCCGAGCAGGTTGCGAAACAGCCCGACGTCGTTCTGCGTACCGATCGCGATGACGCGCACCGACGGGTCGCACACGTCGGCGAGCCGCATCAGGTCCGACACCGGCAGCACCGAATCCGACACGTCGATGACAAGCTGGCGCGGCGAACGCTCGGACTGCTGCAGCAGCCGGATCGCATCGTCGCAGATGCCCAGTTGCAGATGGGTACGCGCGATCGACAGCTCCTGCGTGACGCGCCGTATCACGTCCTCGCTGCCCGAATCGGAGACGACCGCGACGAGATCGGCCGTGCCCGCGGACGCGGCGCGCCGGGCGTGCTGGCGGTCGAGGAGGTTCATGGGCGGCATCGTGATGGCATCCGGGTCAGTTCAATGGCTGGGCGAGCCGGTCGTCAGCGTCTTGCCTGGCGTCGGCTGCTTCACGCGATCCTCGACATAGCGGCGTACCGCGTCGGCCGCGGTTTGCGCGTCCGCGCCGCCATACGGCACCGGCGCGACGAGATCCTCCGGCCGCGCGAGCATCGCGGCGAGGTTCGAGTAGGTCGCGCAGCCGAACGGCACGCCGGGCCGTGCGAATCCCGCGTCGACGAGATGCGACGGCTGCATCAGCTTCGCGCAATCGGGCGGCACCGCGTGCGCGCCGTCGAAGCCGATCGCCCGCGCATCGGGCAGGTTGACCGGCGGCGGCGCCGACAGGCAGCCCGCGAGCACCAGCGGCAGCAGTGCGGCAACGGTCGATCGGGTTCGCATGCGCGCTCCTCCGGTTCAGTACACGAAGCCCGCGGCGCCGACGAGGCGCGGCGTGTCGCCCGACAGCAGGTCGAGCCCCAGGTTGCGCTGCACCGCGAACTCGAGGTCGCTGCTCGGCCGCGCGACGGTGTCGATTGCCTGCTCGAGCTGGCCGGGCCCGGTCGGCTGCACGATGTACGGCGTGACGATCACGACCACCTCGGTCTTGTTGTCCTGGAAGTTCTTCGACGAAAACAGCCGGCCGATGATCGGCAGCCGGCCGAGCCCCGGGATCTGCGACACGGTGTCGGCCGTCTGGCTCTGCAGCAGCCCGCCGATCGCGAAGCTCTGCCCGCTCGACAGCTCGACCGTCGTGTCGACACGCCGCACCGTGAGCCCCGGCACCTTGATGCTGCCCGTCGTCACGCTGTTGCTCGCATCGACCTCGCTGACTTCCGGCCGCACCTTGAGGCTGATGCGGTTGTCGGTGAGCACGGTCGGCGTGAAATCGAGCGACACGCCGAACGGCTTGTACTCGACCGTGATCACCCCCGTGTTGCCGGTCTGCGCAACCGGGATCGGAATCTCGCCGCCCGCGAGGAAGCTCGCGGTCTCGCCGGACATCGCGGTGAGGTTCGGTTCCGCGAGCATCGTGATCAGGCCCTCCTGGTCGAGTGCGTCGAGCACCACGTCGATCGACCAGCGCCCCGCGCGGAACCCGCCGAGCACCGAGAAGGCGCCCGTCGGCGACAGGTTGAACAGGCCGTTCGTCGGATCGAACAGCGTGCGTCCGTTGAACAGCCCGCCGACGAAGTTGCCGGCCCCGCCCAGCGAGCTCCAGTTGATGCCGAGCTGCTGCGTGATGTTGCGGCTCACCTCGGTCACCCGCACGCGCAGGTTCACCTGGATCGGGCGCGACAGCGTGAGCCGGTTGACGATCTTTTCCTTGTCGTGCAGATACGGCGTGAGCGACTGCATCACGGCGTCCGCGTCGGCCGCGCTCGGCACCTTGCCCGACACCATCAGCGAGCCCGGCGCGCCGGATACCGACAGCTTCAACTGCGGAAAGCGGCTGTCGAGCACGCCCTGCAGCGACGCCGTGTCGACCTGCACGATCACCGTCTTGCGCAGGATCGGGCGATGGTTCGCGCCGAGCGCGATCAGCGTGGTCGTGCCCGCCTTCTTGCCGAACACGAACACGGTGCGCGGCGACGGCACCTGGATGTCGGCGATGGCCGGATCGGCGACGAACATCGCGGTCGCGGGCTCGGGCAGCGACAGCAGTTCCCCCTTGCCGGTCGCGATCGACAGCGCCGCGCCCGCGTCCGGCGCCCGCGCGACCTGCGCGAACGCGGCCCCGGACGCAAGGACGCAGGCCAGGCCCAGGAAAGCGATCCAACGAACCATGCGCACCATGCGTGTTCCCGTCAAATGCCGGCCGCCGGGCGGCCGGCCTGAATCGTCAATCCGTCACTGCGCCGCCGCTCCTGCCGGCTGCGCAGTCGCGTCCGCCGCGACATTGGCGCTGCCCGTCGCCGCGGGCATCGTGGGCATCGTGGGCATCGCGGGTATCGCCGGCCAGGCCGGCAGCCCGGACGGCAGCGGTGGCAGGCCCGGCGTGCCGGTACCGCCGCCACGCGATCCGTCGTCGACCGACGAACCGCGATAGATCACGACCGCATTGCTCCGCCACGCCGGCCGCGTGCCCGTCTCCGGCCCGGCGGATGGCTCGCGTGCGGCCTCGCGGGCCGCGCGCGACACGTCGCCGGCCCACACCGGCTGCGTATCGGGTTCCTGCTCGTCGCTGCCCGCCGGCTGCCGCCGGTCGCTCGTCGCGAAACTGCGCAATGCGAGCGACAGCGAACCGAGGCGTGTCGCCACCAGCACGACCTGCGCGGTGCGCGGCGCGACCTCGAGCGTGACCGTGCGTGCGCGGGCCGTCGCGTCCGGTGCGCTCGCGGGCGCCTTCGCGCGCTGGAATTCGGAGCCGACCGCCAGCACGCGCGCGCGCCGCACCACCGTTTCCGCTTCGAACGTGCCGGGCGACGTCGCCGAGCCGCCGATCTGCTGCGTCAGCAGCACGTCGACGAAGTCGCCCGGCTGGATCAGCCCCGCATTGCCCGACACGTCGTCGACCGGCACCGAGATCGCGCGCATGCCGGGCTGCAGCGCGGCCGCAAGAAAATCCGGCGCGCCGGCCGGAATCACGTTCTCGACGCGAATCGGTGCGCCGGCGCCGACGTGGTTGCGCAGCAGCGCGCCCTTCAGGTCCGCGCCCGGTTGCGTCTCGACGAACGCGCCAGCCGGCACCTGCGCGCGCGGCATGCGTTTCCACGCAAGATCGTTGTCGCGCAGCAGCAGCCCCTCCGGCAGATCGGCGGCGGCGACCCGCACGCGCGCCTGATCCGTTTCGGCGGGCACCGATGGCGTCGACGCGGCGACGTACAGCTCGCGCAGGATGAACGCACCGATGCCGGCGGCAACGACGAGCACGGCCAGTCTCAGCGGTTTGGGCATGGCGGCGTGCGTCCCCCCGGCTAGGTAAGCGAAACCGTGTGTGGAAACGACGCCCAGACGGCCAGCGTGCCGCCGAGCGCGAGTGCAACGCCGTACGGCACGCCGCGCGCGGCGACCGCGCGGACCTGC
>NZ_JAAGPO010000304.1:0-8318 GCF_017104825.1 Burkholderia sp. Ac-20345
GCGCGGGCCTCTTCAAGTTCCTTCTGTAGCGCACGTTTTTCGTCGGCAGCTTCTTGCCGAACTGCTGCGACTTCCTTGGTCGCGTTCTTGTGCGCGATGTTCCATACCTTCGTGATCGCTTCCATGGCGGCCGTTTCGACGTCGGGCGGCAGGGCGGCTGTGTCGACCTTATCGGCTGATTCGGCACGCCAGCGGTTCAGGTGCTGGCTGATCGTGCTGTAGCTGCCCTCGTTGTTCAGCTCTACGCGGATTGCGCTGATGGTCGGTTCCTGTCCGCGTGCGGCGATTGCTTGTGCGGCGTTCGCAACCTGATCGTAGGTGATTCCCTTCCGTGCCATGCTGTTCTCCTGTAATTACGTAAGGTTACGGATTACGAAATTACGCAATCCGTAACGGTTTATAACACAATGTCACATCCACTTACAAGCCATTTTTTTCGTTTTTGGGGCCTAAATTTCTATTGCTGGTGACCGATAAGAGGAATAGAGTCTCGAAAACGTTAAGCCGTAACTTCCGGGCGCTGAAACGTGAAATTTGGGAACAGGAAGGGATCATTTGG
Source organism: Burkholderia sp. Ac-20345 (assembly GCF_017104825.1). Lineage (NCBI taxonomy): Bacteria > Pseudomonadati > Pseudomonadota > Betaproteobacteria > Burkholderiales > Burkholderiaceae > Burkholderia > Burkholderia sp. Ac-20345. Next base: position 560 of record NZ_JAAGPO010000304.1, read on the forward strand.
GATTGGACTGGAAAAGGGGTTAGATCATGAGTGAAGTCGCTGCAAAGGTTCAGCCGCTTAATGCGCTGAAGCCGCGTCAGGTTCAGATCGTTGGGAAGGTATTGCGCGTCCGTCGTTACGAAAAGTTCTTTTACACCACGATCATCTGTCCGGCAGAGGATGCCTATACGCGTCCTCAGGTTGTGGAGATCCGCAGCAAGGCGCGGTTCACGGATGTTGATGAAGAGTGCAGGGCACTCGCGACGCTGGGCGGGTTTGAAGGTAAGGCGTATTCGGTCACGGATCGTGAGACGGGTGAGCGTCGCCAGCTGGTGCCGGTCAATCTTTTCCTCGACCTGGTGGAGTGATCCGTGGCTGTCGGCACGGTCAAGAACGTCCTGTTGTGCGTGCCGGTCACGTCGGATCAGTCGTCGGCACTCGATCAGCAGGTTTGCCCGCCGTCGGGCACTCAGTATTTTCATATTCAGACGCAGCAGGCGTACGTGATCGATCCGGCGAGCCAGCCGTTTCTCGACGGGCTGGCGGTGCCGTTCGATTACACCGCTGCGGGTGGGTTCTTCGCGTTGGCGTTCTCCATGGTGGTTGGTATCTGGATGGTGAGTGCGAGCGCGGGAAGCATTCTCTCGCTGGTTAAGCGGGGGTGACGCGTTCCGGGCGCTTCCCGGTGTTCTGTTCTCGAAGGGGTTAGCAATGAAGGCAAAGCTTCAAGCACTGAAGAAGTATGCGGTTGGTGGTGGTTTGGCAGCTGCTGCGGTTGCAGCGAACGCAACGGCGCCGGATTTCACGACGATCACGTCGGCGGTGGACTTCAGCACGGTGATTACCGCGATCATGGCCGTTGCCGCGATCATGGTTGGTGTGTACGTCGCATGGCGCGGTGCGAAGTTCGCGCTGCGTGCCGTGAAGGGTCTGTAAGTCTCGCGCGGCTGGTTGTGAAGCTGGGGAGCCGCGGGGCTCCCCTTTTTTGTTTACGGGGGCGGTGTGATGAGTGCAACGGACTGCTGGTACTTGATGATTTTCGGCTGGGGCGTTGTGTGTGGCTGGGCGTGCGTGCTCGGCCTGAGGGGGTGAACCATGCGCGCGCGACAGGTGGGGGTGCTACTGGTGGCGTTGTGCTTGGTCGGTCGGGCCTATGCGGGCACGGTGATTGTGTTCGATGGCAAGGGCAATATCGTGGGTAATTACTACGATCCTTCGACGCGTGGTACGTACGGGAAGATCCAGGCGGAGACGTCGGGTTTGATCTACGAAAACATGGCGAATCGGGGCGTCGCGGTCAGTAGCTCTCAGGCGGTCACGACCATTGAGGCGGTGGAGGCGGTGGCCGTTGGCGCTGCGAGCGGAGCGCGCAGCGGCATCGGGGGCGGGTGGATCGGGATGGTTGCGGGCTTGGTTATCGGTGCGGTGGTTCAGGGTGCGGTGATGCTCGGGCTGGATAAGGCGCTTAGCTGGTTGTTTGGCTCGAATGGGCAGGTTACGGTGGGTGGTTCGGGTGGCGCCTCTGTTCCGGGGGGCGTTGGTCTTTCTTCTGGCGGGTCGGCGCTGGTCGGTAACTTTGGTGGTGAGACTTTGGCCGGTGGTGGTGTGGGGGATTTTGCGTCTCATTTGTTGCAGAGGGTTTGTCAAGGACAGGTTGGCAGTCCGATTAGCTCGTGTTCTGTTTCGACGGTGAGTTGCGCTCCGGGTTGTGTCGAGATTGATCGGACTATCGGGTATGACGATGGTCGTCCGAATAACACTCAAGCTTGGACTACGTTTTCGGTGTCGACTGGAACATGGTCTGGTGACTCGTGTTCCGGTATTGCTGTCAATGGCGCGTGTACGCCTTTTGGGCCGACGACGATTACTGATGGGTCGCAGGCGGCTGCGCCTGTTTCGGTTGCGAGTGCCGTTGCGGCGATTCCGTCTACTGAGCTGAAGCAGCCGGTTAATCCGCAGCTCGTCGCAGATACGGCTAATGGCTTGTGGCAGCAGGCGTCACAGCAGCCGGGTTATCAGGGGGTTCCGTATGACCCGTCTAATCCGATCACGGCGGATGATGCGACCGGTTGGCAGACTGCGAATCCGGACTGGACACCGACGGTGGCGGACGGTGTCGGCACGGGTTCGGGTGCGGGTTCGTTGGGCTCGGCGTCGGGTGGTGGGTCGGTGGGCGCGATGCCGGTGAGCGGTCAGCCTGGGTCGCAGAGCACGACGCCGGGTGCTACGTCGTCGGGGAGTTCTGGTAGCTCCTCGAGCACGACTGTCACGCAGAATCCGGACGGCAGTACGAGCACGACTGTCACGACCAATACGCCGTCCTGTGGTGGTCCGGGTCAGCCGCCGTGTGAGGTCGACTGGGGTTCGTATGCTGGTTCGGCCCAGCCGTCGCTGGAGAGTACGCCGACGATCGCCATGATTCTCGGCCCGATCATGAACATGCTGCCGGGTTTCAAGGGCTTCCAGATGCCGGCGCATACCGGTGTGTGTCCTACGGGCACGTTCTCGATGTTCGGCCACAGCTACACGATGGATCAGCACTGCACGCTGTTCGAGCAGAACCGGCCGGCGATTGGTGCCGCGTTTGCGCTGGTGTTCCTGCTGGCGTCGGTGTTCATCGTTCTTACCGCGTGAGGTGATCCATGTATGCAGTGCTGATGTCGGCGGTGTGGTCCGCTTTGTCGTGGTTGTTCCGCTCGGTGCTTATCAAGTTCGTGTTCTATTTCGCGCTCTATTTCTTCGTCACGGAAGCGGTGTCTTACCTGCAAGGGCAGGGCATTCTGCCGACGGCGGGGTCGCTGTCGCAGGCGTTTGGTGCGGTCGGTTCAGGCGTCTGGTATTTCCTCGATTTGTGCTCGGTGAGCTACGGCATGCCCTTGGTGATCGCGGCGTACGGGGCGCGCTTCATCATTCGTCGTATTCCGCTGATCGGGTGAAGCCATGCCGATTAACGCATTTGGCGGCGGGCCGGGCAGTGGAAAGACGTACGGTGTGATGGAGCACGTGATCCTGCCTGCCGTCGCGAAGGGTCGTTTCATCATCACCAATATCGACGGGCTGGATCACGAGGCGATCTATGTTTACGTCGCGGAGAACGCGCCGAAGGGCAAGATCGTCTGTATCGGCCATATACGCAGCTGCGATCGTAGCGCGCCGGAGGAGGAGGATTTTTTTCCCGGCGAGGAAGCGCTGGACAAGCCTTTGCCGGTGCCGGACGCCGGGTATGGTCGCGTGTGGCCGGGTGATCTGGTGGTGGTCGATGAGGCGACGCGGTACTGGTCGCAGGGTGACAAGGTCAAGCGCGGTCATGCGTATTTCTTTCGTGAGCATCGGCATTTCACGAACGAGATGGGGCATAGCTGCGATCTGGTCGTGATCGATCCGGATCTGACGATGTTGGCTCGGGCTCTTAAGGGCAAGGTCGAGCTGTCGTCAGTCACGCATAAGCCGAAGGCGATCGGCCTTAACCGTTACTCGGTCAATCTGTATCGGGGCGTGAAGTTGACGGGCAAGCCGCAGTCGTCGGGTGGGCCGTTTGCGTTCAAGAAGGAAATCTATTCCCTGTACAAGAGCTATAGCCACGCTCAGGCGAAGGAACAGCCAATCGATCGGCGGCAGAACTTGTTGTTGAACAAGGGCATGTGGGCCTACGCCGGTGCGGTTCTGCTGCTCTTCGGTGGCGGCGTCTTTTTCGCGTACCGCTTCTTCACGCACAAGGCGAAGCCGGTGGAAGGTCAGGCTGCCGGGTTGTCCGCTGTTGTGCCAGGTGGTGGCGCTGTTGGGTCCGTTGGGGCGTCCGGTGTGCCTGCGCCTGCCGCGTCGGTCAAGCCGCCGGAGTTTTCTGATTCATGGCGGGTGATGGGGCGCTTTGAGTCGGGTGGTCTTCAGTATGTCGTGTTGGCCGACGAGGCTGGTCGGATGCGGGTTGACTCGCCTTCGGCCTATACCGGCCTTGGCGCTGCCGTCAGCGGTCGCGTAGATGGTCAGCGCGTCACGATGTGGTCGGGCAAGTCGTCGACTGGTCCGGCTGCTCTTGTTTCGGGGGGTAAGTCGAAATGAACGTCAAGCGTCTGCTCACGCTTGTAGTGATCTGGCCGGCGTTGTCGCTGGCTGTCGAGCCGGCAGGATTGCCGCCTCTGCCGTCTTTGCCGGCTTTGCCGGGTGTGGGTGCGCCGTTGCCTTCGGCGCTGCCGTTGCAGCCGATGGTTCAGCATTCCAAGGGTAACTCGTTCGATCTTCGGTTTGCGACGGTGTCGTTTCTGGTGGACTTCTTGTACGAGAATGCGGTCAAGACGCCGCACGTGCTTGGCCCCGATGTGCTATCCGATCAGCGTCTGGTGTCTTTCAGGTATCGGGCCAGTGATGGCGAGCTGCGGCCGTTTCTGGCCGCGTTCCTTGATTCGCTCGGCTATTTGGTTTCGGTGCGGGATGGGGTTGACTTCATCTCGAAGAAGCCCGATGCGGACAAGCCCAAGGAGTCGCGTGAGCCGTTTGTGTACGTGCCTCGGTATCGCAAGGCGGATTACCTCATGCGCCTCGTGCAGCCGCTCGTTGGGGGGCATTTCACGACGCAGCGAGGGGTGTCGGCGGCCGGTGTCGCCGGTCAGGGGAGTGGTGACATTGCGCGTGATGTGCCTCAGTCGTCGGCGGCGGCGGTGATCGATCAGAACACCGATCAGCTCGTGTACATGGGCACGGCTGACGAAGTCGCAGCGCTGCGCAAGGTGTTGCCGATGATCGACGTGGCGCGTGGCAAGGTCAATTTGCGTGCCTGGGTGTACGAAGTCAGTGATTCGAAGTCAGATCAGTCGGGCTTCTCTCTGGCCGTGAAAATCCTTGGGCTTGGTCTCGGCATCAATAATGGGTTTGTGGATCCGGCGCAGTCGGTGGTGTCGCTTCATGCTTCCAGTGGTAGCAATACGATCGATGCGGCGATACAGGCCTTGGATTCTGACGGGCGGTTCAAGGTCTTGACCCGGCCGAACATGACTGTGCTGTCCGGCGAGCGCGCGCGGCTGAATGTGGGTCAGCAGGTTCCGACGCAGGGCAATGTGTCGTTTCAGGGGACCAGTGGCACGCCTGTCCAGTCGATCGTTTATCAGGATGCTGGTGTTATCTTTGACGTTCTGCCGACGGTGATGCGCGACACGATCGATCTTTCGGTTGATGAGGAGATCTCGGACTTCGTTCGTACCACTACGGGTGTTAATACGTCGCCTACCAAGAACACGCGCAAGCTGCAGACGGTCACTTCAATGGCTGATGGCGATGTCGCCGTGATCGGTGGCCTTTTGCAGTCACATGACTCGCGCTCGAGCTCCGGCATATCGTTTTTGCCCAGGTGGATGAATGGGCACAACAACTCGAGTGACAACACGGAAATCGTGCTCGTTCTGCAGGTTGCGAAGATCTGACTCGCTAGCGACCCGATTCCGCGCGCCCGCAGCGCTTGCGCGAGGACGCACGGAAATCGCGGTCGCTGGCGCGTGCCGGTTTACTCGGCACATGTAGTCGAGTAAGATGGTTCCCGAAATTGAAGTTTTGGGAACCATTTTTTAATTTTAGGGGTTCAAATGGCGGATATGCGAGAGGACGTGCTCACGCAGGTGTTTCGGGCCGGTGGCATTCGTTCGCTGACGGTCGTGGTGGTCAACGGTCGTGCATGGGTGTCGTATCTGGCCGGTGATGGTTCGAAGGGCTGTGTGCATACGAAGGCGGGCCATGTGAAGTACTACCGCATTGAGACGGCGTTGAAGTTCGTGCGCCAGCTCGGCGTGGAGTCAGTGACTGTCGACATGACTTGCTGGACTGGTTCTCAGGCCTCGCTAGAGGTCTGACGGGGTTGGCGTGGGTCAAGGGAACGTGGAATACCGCAGCCGCGTAGCGGCGAGGATATGCCGCGAAAGTCCCTTGACGCACGCGGTTTAGGACAGGCTCCCCGTCAGGGGGGAGGGGTTGGAAACCCCACCCCCCTGCCGGGCGGCGAGCCCGATTTTTCGGTGTCAACGGGAGGTTGTTATGCGTGTCCTCATTGTTGCTTCGCTGATCGCTGTTTCCGTGTATGGCTTTTTCTCGCTGCTGCACTCGCTGGACCGGCAGGAGCGGGCTACGGATGCGCTGATGCAGCGTGCGGCGGCACGGATTTAGCCGCGCAGCGGCTTTACGTGTCTAGTAACACGTAAAGTTAGTCTCATTTTTGGGAAAGTATTACGTAATACGTTTTATGTAATTACAGTTCGGGAAAACAAAAGCGATGTTCTGTGACTGGCTCAGCGTGTGGCAGCAGCACGATCCGAACCTGCCGGACTTCAACGGCGGGCGGGTGGTGTCCATCGATGGCGGCTGCGGGCTCGCGCGCCGTGAGACGATCGATACGGACGGCGTGGTGGCCGAAGCATGGGCGCTGTGCGGCGAGGATGCAGAGATCGAGTTTGATACGCCGAAGTTCACGCAGCATAAGGGCAGCTACGAAACGACGTTGCTCGTGCGGATGGTGGGCGGCAAGGTCGAGGTGCGTGGGAATCCGTCGAAGTTCGGTCGTCTCGATAACCTGTTCGGGCTTGGCGTGGATGATGGTATTGCCGTTTATAACGAGGTGCTGTTGTCGCTTGGCCTCCCTGAGTTCACGGCGGGCGAGCTGGTGCATAACGTGTCGGGTGATGCGCGCTCGGGTTTCGAGTCGTTTGTGGAAGGGTGGAATGATGATCGCGCGGTGTGGACCGGCGCGCATATCATCCGGGCCGACATCACGCAGAATATGGCGGTGGGTTCCGGTCACGTTGCGGACTTTCACAAGTGGCTGGGGCAGCAGAAGCTGTACCGCAGTGCGCCGGATGCGACAGCGCTCGATCAGTTTGCGCGCTGGGACTGGAACACGGTCGCTTTGTCGTCGTCGTTCCTGATGCATGTGAAGGCCTACGATAAGGGGCAGGAGCTCGGTGAGGTGTCGCTTCCGCATTACCTCAAGCGATTGAAGGCGGCGGCGAAGGATGGGAGAATCGCCAAGGCAGACGTGCGGCCGCTGTATCAGGAGGCCGAGGACTATTTGGACAAGCTCGCGCTCTGGTGTGCGGAAACAGGCGTTTCAAGGCTTGAGTGGTCGTTTAAGAGCAGGTGGTTTGCGCAGCATGACGGAATGGGCTACTGGAAGCCCTTCGAGACCGAGTCTGCGCTGTTCGATGAGGCGGAGAAACATATGGGAAAGATAGCGGAGCGTGCGGTGGTGTATCAGGCGGACGCGGTGAGCGGCCTGACGCGTTCCGAGCGGGGCGCGTTGTCGATGTGGAAGGAAGGAGCCAGTCCGGAAGAGATTGCGCCGAAGAGCACCTTCTATCGGCTGCGGGCGGCGATTCTGAAAAAGACGGGCCACGACATTGCGGCGCGGCCCATAACAACGGTTAGCGAGGTTCGGCCTGTGTTTTTTCAGGTTCGCTCACTTGCGCTGAAGGACGCGCCCGTTTGGTATCAGCGTCCTTCTTTCCAGATGCGGCTCGCGGCTTAGTGGAGTCGAGCAGGGCTGCATAAAGCTTGTTTGTCGCATGAAGCTCACCGCTGACTTCGGTGAGCTTTTTTTCTGCCTGGTCGGCGCGGTGTGCTTCGTCGTGGCATTGCTCGTCTAGCTTGTTTTTGATCGCTTCCAGCTGGGCGATCTCGGCGCGGGCCTCTTCAAGTTCCTTCTGTAGCGCACGTTTTTCGTCGGCAGCTTCTTGCCGAACTGCTGCGACTTCCTTGGTCGCGTTCTTGTGCGCGATGTTCCATACCTTCGTGATCGCTTCCATGG
>NZ_JAAGPO010000305.1:0-8007 GCF_017104825.1 Burkholderia sp. Ac-20345
TAGTAGCCGCGCGTGCCGGCGAGCCCGCCGTTGTTGGCCGAGTTCGCGTAGGCCTTCGCCATCGCGTTCATCGCGGCGAGACCGCCTTCGTTACCGGACGCGCCGAAGCCGTCCGCGCCCAGGCCGGCCGCGCCGACGTCGGCCGCCGTTTCGCTGCCCGCGCCCTGCCCCGCATTGCGCAGCAGCTGCTTCATCAGCGCGTCGGCCACGCCGATCCCGCGCGTCGACATCTGCTGCGCGAGCTGCTGGTCGAGCATCGACGTGTACATCTTCGACGTATGCGAATCGAACAGCCCGCCGTCGGGCGATGCGTCGCGCATGCTCTTGAGCATCATCTGCGTGAACATCGCGTCGAACTGGCCGGCGACCGCCTTCGCACCGGCCTGCGGCGACTGCTTCGCCTGCGCGCGCAGGGCGTCGAAACCCTGCACGTCGAGCGCAAAACGCTGCGTGAGGTCGTTCGCGTTCGGGAGACTGGCTGCCATTTAGATGATCTCCAGGTCGGCGCGCAGCGCGCCGGCGGCCTTCATCGCCTGCAGGATCGACATCAGGTCCGCAGGCGTTGCGCCGAGCGTGTTCAGCGCCTTCACGACGTCGGCGAGATTCGCGCCGGCCGTCACCATCTTCAGCGCGCCGTTATCCTGCTTGAGCTGGATCTGCGACTGCTGCGCCACCACCGTCTGCCCGTTCGAGAACGGCCCCGGCTGCGACACGACCGGCTGCGTGTTGACGACGACCGACAGGTTGCCGTGCGCGACCGCGCAGCTCTGCAGCGTGACCATCTGGTTCATCACGATCGAGCCGGTGCGCGCGTTCAGGATCACCTTCGCCGCGGCCTTGTCCGGGCTGACGTCGAGGTTCTGCAGCCGCGCCATGAACGCGACCTGCTGCGCCGAATCGGCCGGCGCGGCGAGCTGGATCGTGCGGCCGTCGAGCGCCGTCGCGGTGCCCGGGCCGAAGCTCGAGTTGACCGCGGACACGATCCGCTGCGCGGTGCCGTAGTCCATGTCGTTCAGTTGCAGCTGCAGCACGCCGTTCATCTGCGCGATCGCGTTCGGCACGCTGCGCTCGACGATCGCGCCGCCGACGATCCGGCCGGCCGAGAGCTGGTTCACCTGCACGCGGCTGCCGTTCGCGCTGGCGCCGGCACCGCCGACCGCCATGTTGCCCTGCGCGAGCGCATAGACCTGGCCGTCCGCGCCTTTCAGCGGCGTCAGCAGCAGCGTGCCGCCGCGCAGGCTCTTCGCGTTGCCGAGCGACGACACGGTGACGTCGAGCGCCTCGCCCGGCCGCGCGAACGGCGGCAGCGTGCCGGTCACCATCACGGCCGCGACGTTCTTCAGCTGCATGTTGCTCAGCTGCGACGCGCCACCGTTGGCCGAACCGTTGTTGATCGAGATGCCGAGGTTCGCGAGCATGTTCGCGAGCGTCTGCGTCGTGAACGGGGTCTGCATCGTCTGGTCGCCCGTGCCGTCGAGGCCGACGACGAGGCCATAGCCGATCAGCGGGTTGTCGCGCACGCCCTGGATCTGCACGAGATCCTTCAGGCGTTCCGCGTGCGCCGGGGCCGCACCGAACATGCAAGCCACGGCCGCGAACGCGACGGCGAGCCGCACGGCGGCATGCGCGCGGGCCGACAGGTGGTCGAGAAGCGTCTTCTGCATCGTCATCACCACGGCGCGATGTTGAGGAAGAAGCGCTGCAGCCAGCCCATCGTCTCGGCTTCGTTGATATAGCCCTTCGCCGAGTATTCGATCTTCGCGTCGGCGACCTGCGTCGAGTAGACGGAGTTCGCGCCCGAGATCGTGTTCGGGTTGACGACGCCCGAGAAGCGCACGAATTCGTTGCCCTGGTTGATCAGCATCTGCTTCTCGCCGCTGACCACGAGGTTGCCGTTCGGCAGCACGCCGGTGACGGTCACCGTGATCGTGCCGTTGAACGTGTTCGCCGCGCTCGCGCCGCCGGTCGACGCGAACTTGTTGTTGCCGGTCGCCGACAGGTTCGCCTTCGCGAACAGCCCGCCAAGGAAGCCGGCCGTCGGCACGTTGAAGTCGGTGTTGCCCTGCCGGTTCGTGTTCGCGCCCGACGACTTGGTCGCGTTGATGTTCTCCGCGATCATGATCGTCAGGATGTCGCCGACGTTGCGCGGCCGCTGATCCTCGAAGAGCGGCCGCCCCGCGTAGCCGGGGTTGTAGATCGAGCCGGGCGCCTGCATCGACATCGGCGCCGGCGGCTGCGCCGTCATCGGCTGCTGGATGATCGGATCGCGCGGAATCTGCGCGCAACCGGCGGCGAGCGCCGCCACCGCGACCGCGCATGCGGCGCGGACGGTGGCTGACGGGAGGAGGCGAACCTGCTTCATGGCGACGACGGGTGTTCCGGTTAGCTCTTCATCTGCGTGACGGTCTGCAGCATCTGGTCGGACGTCGTCACGGCCTTGCTGTTGATCTCGTAGGCACGCTGCGTCTGGATCATGTTGACGAGCTCCTGCACGACGTTCACGTTCGACGCTTCGACATAGTTCTGGCTGAGCGTGCCCGCGCCGTTCAGGCCCGGCTGCGACACGTTCGGCGCACCCGACGACGTCGTCTCGGAGAACAGGTTCTCGCCGCGCGCTTCAAGACCGGCCGGGTTGATGAAGGTCGCGACCTGCAGCGAGCCGATCTGCACCGAATTGGTCGAGCCCGCCTGCGTGATCGTCACGACGCCATCCTTGCCGATCGTCAGCGACGTCGCGTTCTGCGGGATCGTGATCGCCGGCAGGATCTGGTAGCCGCTCGACGTGACGAGCTGGCCCTGCGCGTTGGTCTGGAACGAGCCGTCGCGCGTGTACGCGTTCGTGCCGTCCGGCATCACCACCTGGAAGAAGCCCGCGCCGTTGATCGCGACGTCCTTCGAGTTGCCGGTCTGCGTGAGGCCGCCCTGCGTGTACAGGCGCTCGGTCGCAACCTGCTGCACGCCGGTGCCGAGCTGCAGGCCCGACGGCAGCTCGGTCTGCTGTGTCGAGTTCGCGCCGGGCTGGCGGATGGTCTGGTACAGCAGATCCTCGAACACCGCGCGCGACGCCTTGAAGCCGTTCGTGCTGGTGTTCGCGAGGTTGTTCGAAATCACGTCCATCTGCGCCTGCTGCGCATTCATGCCGGTGGCGGCAATGTAGAGCGAACGGTTCACTTGTAAGGTCTCCTGCGTGGGCTGGCGCGGGCGCTCAGCTGAAATTGAGCAGCTGGTTCGCCGACTGCTCGTTCTGGTCGGCCGTCTGGATCAGCTTCGACTGAAGCTGGAACGCGCGCGCGTTGTCGATCATCGCGACCATCGCGCTCACCGGGTTGACGTTGCTGCCTTCGAGCGAATTCGGCGCGACGACCACGTTCGGGTCGGCGTCGGCCGGATTGCCGTCGGCGGTGCGGAACAACCCGTCGTTGCCGCGCGAGAGCGTGGTCGGATCGGGATTGACGAGCTTCATCTGGTCGACGATCGCGACCGCCGTCGGCGGGTCGCCCGGCATCAGCGCGGAAATCGTGCCGTCCTTGCCGATCGTCACTTCCGCGTTCGGCGGCACCGAGATCGGGCCGCCGTTGCCGACCACCGGCAGGTTGCTCGCGTTGACGAGCTGGCCGTTCTGGTCGACGTGCAGGTTGCCGGCGCGCGTGTACGCCTCGCTGCCGTCGGCCGCCTGCACCGCCAGCCAGCCCGCGCCCTGCACGGCGACGTCGAGCGGGTTGCCGGTGCGCGTGATCGGACCCGGCGCGTAGTCGGCGCCGGGCGTCGATGCGAGCACGTAGGTGCGCGTCGTCGTCGGGTCGATCGTGCTGCCGTCGCCGAAGTTCATCGGCACCGCGCGATAGGTCGCGAGTTGCGCGCGAAAGCCCGTCGTCGACGCGTTCGCGAGGTTGTTCGCGACGATCGCCTGCTGGTCGAGCGACTGCGACGCACCCGTCATCGCCGTGTAGATCAGTCGGTCCATGGCTGCCCGTTATCCGCGCTTACAGGTTGATGAGCGTCTGGTCGACGGTCTGCTGCGTCTTGATCGTCTGCGCGTTCGCCTGGTAGTTGCGCTGCGCGGTGATCAGGTTGACGAGCTGCGACGTGAGGTCGACGTTCGAGTTTTCCAGCGCGCTGCCCTGCAGCGTGCCGTGGTTCGTGCTGCCCGGCGCCGAGATCTGCGGCACGCCCGACGCGGAACTTTCCGCATACTGGTTGCCGCCGAGGTTCACCAGCCCGTTCGGGTTGTTGAAGTTCGCGAGCGCGATCTGGCCGAGCACGGCGGTCTGGCCGTTCGAGTAGTTGCCGGTCAGCTTGCCGTCGGCGCCGATCGTGTAGGTCGTCAGCGTGCCGCTCGCGTAGCCGTCCTGCGCGAGGTTGTTCACGCCGTCCTTGCCGCCGTACTGCGTCGTGCCGGTCAGGTCGAGCGTGAGGCTCTGCGGCGTCGCCGAGCCGTCGGTGTTCGGCACGGTGAACTGGAACTGGCCGACCGACGTGGTCGGCGTGGGCGGCGTGCCCGTGGTCGTGCTCTGGATCGTGCCCGACGAATTGAAGTTGACCGTGCCGAGGTCGGTCGTGGCGCCGCCCTGCACGCCCGCGTACGCTTCCCACGTGCCGGCCGCCGACTTCACGAAGTACATGTTGACCGCCTGCGAACCGCCGAGCGAGTCGTACACCTGGATCGACGTCGAGTAGTTGTACGTCGTGTTGTCGGTCGCGCTGAACGGCGTCTTGGTCGGCACCGTGTCCTGCGAGTTCAGGTTGAACTGCGCGGAGATCTTGGTCGTCGCGGTCGGTGCGATGTTGGTCGTCGGCGCCTGCAGCGGCACGGTCTGCGCGGTGTTGACCACGCCGCCGTTGTTGGCTGCGTAGCCCATCAGGTTACGGCCTTGCGAGTCGATGATGTAGCCGTTCTTGTCGCGCTGGAACGTGCCGTCGCGCGAGTACGTCGTCACGCCGTTGTTCGACATCTGGAAGAAGCCGTTGCCATTGATCGCGACGTCGAGCGACGAGTTCGTCGTGTTGATCGTGCCCTGGCCGAAATTCTGCTCCACCGCGTTCAGCGACGTGCCGATACCGATCTGCGTGTTGGTCGACGTCGCGACCGAGTTCGCGTACATGTCCGCGAACTGCGCGGTGCTCGACTTGAAGCCGACCGTGTTCGCGTTCGCGATGTTGTTGCCGATCACGTCGAGCGCGTTCGATGCACCCGAGAGGCCGCTCAGACCCTGTTGATAACCCATTTCGGTCTCCGTTTCGAGATTGCTCGATCAGTATCAGTTGGAGGTGGTGCCGCTGCCGGACGAAGACGACGCGGTGTTCGGGAAAATCGATGCAACCTGGGTCAGCCCCACCGTCGTGCCGTTCGACAGCACGAGCCCCGCCGTGCCGTCCGCCTGCTTGATCACGCTCTGCACGGTCGACGCCGCGAGCGTCGTGGCCGGCTGCGGCGTGCCGTTGCTGTCGGTGTACGACGCGCTGACCGTGTACTTGCCGTCCGGCAGTGCGTTGCCGGCCGAGTCGGTCGGCGTCCAGTTGAACGGCACGGTGCCGGCCGACTGCGCGCCCGCGTTGATCGTGTTCACCACGGTGCCCGCCGCGTTCTTCACGGTAATCGTCAGGTTCGACACCGCGCTCGACAGCGACACGCCGAACGGCGACGCCGCGCCGCTCTTCACCGCGACCGCGTTGCCCGGCGCGAGCACGTTCGTGCCGATCAGCAGCGCGGCCTGCGTCTGCTGGCCGGCCGTGAGCTGCGTCGACAGCGACGTGAGCGACGTGTTCAACTGCGCGATGCCGCTCACCGTGTTGATCTGCGCGAGCTGCGACGTCATCTGCGAGCTGTCGACCGGGCTGGTCGGGTCCTGGTTCTGCAACTGCGTGACGAGCAGCTTCAGGAACGTCGCCTGCAGGTCGCTCGCCGACGTGCCGTTGGTCGACGACACTTTGTTGGTGTTCATCGTGTCGGTCGGCAGGTTCGACACGTTGGTGCCGTTGCTGCCGATCGTCGTGCTGGAGGAAGTCATCCTGGGTGGCCTTCTGTCGAAACTTTCGGGTCTGTAAGGTCGGTCGGCGCGCGGCTTACGAGCCGATCGTCAGCGTCTTGAGCATCAGCGTCTTCGCGGTGTTCAGCGTCTCGACGTTGGCCTGGTACGAGCGCGACGCCGAGATCATGTTCACCATCTCCTGCACCGGGTCGACGTTCGGCATCTGCACGTAGCCGTTCGCGTCGGCGGACGGGTTCGACGGGTCGTAGGTCGACTTCATCGGCGACGGGTCGTCCATCACCTTCGTCACGCGCACGCCGCCCACGCCCTGGCCGGACGTGGTGCGCGCGCCGCCGATCGGGTCGGTCGCGAACACGACCTGCTTGGCCTTGTACGGCTTGCCGTCGGGGCCGGTCGCGCTGTCGGCGTTCGCCAGGTTCGACGCGGTGACGTTCAGGCGCTGCGACTGCGCGGACAGCGCCGAGCCAGCGACGCCGAAGATGTTCATCAACGAAGGCATGGAAGCTCCTTTTGCTCGGATTCGGAGGCGATGCGCGCCGTCACTGGTTCGTCGTGATCGCGGCGATCATCGCCTTGATCTGCTGGGTCATCACGGTCATCCCGGTCTGGTAGTGCAGCGCGTTGTTCGCGAACTGCACGCGCTCGACGTCGAGATCGACCGTGTTGCCGTCGAGCGCCGGCTGCAGCGGCATCCGGTATTGCGCACGGCCGTAGTCGTCCGACGGGCCGCCCGTCGGGATCAGCTTCGCGGTGCCGGCCATGTGGCCCGCCGCCGTCGACACCATCGACATGCCGCTCGTCACGCCGGCCGGCTGCGCCATCGGCAGTTGCGCGGCGTTGCTCGGCGCGAGGCCGCCGCCCGTCTGCTTCAGCGAGCGCGCGAGCGTCGACGCGAAATCGACGTCGCGGGCCTGGTAGCCGGGCGTGTCGGAGTTCGCGATGTTCGACGACAGCAGTTCCTGCCGGTAGGCACGCACGTCCAGCGCCTGTCGGCCGAACGCGAATTCCGCATCGAGTTTGTCCAGCATGTGTGCCTCTCTCCGTATGAAGCGCTGCACGCCCCTCGCGCCGGATGGCGACCCGAGAGGCTTTTTTCCATGACAGCGATGGTAGGCGTCCGACGCAACCGGCAATCGGGCGAATAACGCGGCAAAGGCCCCCTCTATTCATCGTTTGCGCGACGGCCCCGCTCCCTAGAATGCGAAGCGGAGCAACGGATCGGGGATACGGCGATGACTGGCAACGCACTTCGCGGCAGGAACGGGCGGCTCACGCACGTCCGGCGTGCGTTTGCGCTCGCCGCGGCGCTGTGGACCGCCGCCCCGGCCGCGCACGCGGACGACGGGATGATCGTGATTCCGGGACGCGGCGAGACGGCCGAAACCGCGCTCGCGCATGCCAATGCGGCGAACGGCGGGCAGTTCGGCGGGAATGCGGCGATGGCGCCGGGTTCGGGCCTGGCGCCGGACACGGGTCGCGCGACGAGCGGCACGGGCGCCGCCGCCGGCGCGTCCGGCACCGGCTACGCGGCACAACCGGCCGGCACGATGGTCGTGACGACCGTCCCGCCGCCGGCTCCCGCGCCAGCCCCTGCGCCTCGCCCCGCCTACGCCGCCGCCCGTGCGAACGAAGGCGCCGGATACGGCGCGCCGCGCGCCCCCAATCCGCACGCGATCGCGACGGTCGTCGCCGGCACCGCCGAGCCCGCATCGAAGACCGCACGGCCGGCCCCGCAGCCGGCGATCGCCGCGCGCCTGGCGGCGGCCCGCGCCGCGTCAGCCGCGCCGGCGCCGCGCACCGCACCGGTTTCCACGAACCCGGCCCCGGCGGCCAATGCCGCCAACGCGGCCCAGCCCGCGACGCCGCCCGGCCAGCAGGATCCCGAGTCGATCCGCCGCGCGGCCCTCGCGTTCCTGCAGCAGCAGACCGCGGGCCTGCCCGGCAAGACCACCGCGACGGTCACGACCGCGTTTCCGCGCGGGCTCGCCGCGTGCACGACGCTCGAACCGTTCATGCC
>NZ_JAAGPO010000306.1:0-7990 GCF_017104825.1 Burkholderia sp. Ac-20345
TGCGCGCACCTCGACGAACACGAGCATGCCGTCGGGCTCGCGCATCACGAGATCGAGCTCGCCGCCGCGCATCGTCACGTTCGCCGCAATGAACGCGAGGCCGCGGCGCTCGAGAAACTGCCGCGCACGCTGCTCGAACGCCGCGCCGACCGGTTTGGATCGCGCCGCGCCCGAAAAGTTGTCTCCCGCGCGCGCCAAACTGCGCCCGTCGCCCGGCCGGGCCGGCGCCGCGTGGCACAATGCCGTCCTTGTTCCGCTTGCGCCGCGATTGCGTGCATTGCCTGCCATGACTGCCCTCCTCGAACTCGCGCACACGCAGCACTACCCGGACGCCGCGCTCTACGTGGTCGCCACGCCGATCGGCAACACCGCCGACATCACGCTGCGCGCGCTGCACGTGCTCGGCCTCGCCGACCGCATCGCGGCCGAAGACACCCGCAACACGGGCCAGCTGCTCGCCCGCTACGGGATCTCGAAGCCGCTCGTCGCCGTGCACGAGCACAACGAACGCGAAGCCGCACAGCGTGTGATCGAACTGCTGCGCGGCGGCGAACGCGTGGCCTACGTGTCGGACGCCGGCACGCCCGGCATCTCGGACCCCGGCGCACGGCTCGTCGACGCGGTGCGCGCCGCCGGCTTCGCGGTGATCCCGCTGCCAGGCGCGAGCGCGGCGGTGACCGCGCTGAGCGTGGCCGGCGACTGGGCCGGCGCGTTCACGTTCGCGGGCTTCCTGCCGCCGAAGGCCAAGCAGCGCGCGACCGCGCTGCAGGCGCTGGTATCGCACCCGTATGCGCTGGTGTTCTACGAGGCACCGCACCGGATCGCCGAAACCGTCGCCGCGCTCGCCGATGCATTCGGCCCCGCGCGCCGGCTGCTGATTGCGCGCGAGCTCACCAAGCTACACGAGCAGTTGTTCCAGGGCACCCTGGCCGAAGGACAGACCTGGCTCGCCGGCGATGCGAACCGGCAGCGCGGCGAATTCGTGCTGGTCGTCGAAGGCGCGCCGGCGACGAGCGGCGAAGCCGACGACACCGCGCACGACGCGCTGCTCAAGCTGCTGCTGGAAGAGGTGCCGGTGAAGAGCGCAGCGAAGCTCGCGGCCGCGTTGACGGGCGCGTCGCGCAACACGCTGTATGCGCGCGCGCTTGCGCTGAAGGATGAAGGCTGACGCGCGAGCCGGCCGGCACCGGGAAACCGGCGCCGGCGTCGCGCGGTGCAGGAAAGACAAAGGGCTGCCCTCGGGCAGCCCTTTTGCATGAGCGAGCGATCCGCTGCGTTACTTCGCCGAGATCGACGCGAACATTTCGTCGCGCGCCTCGCGCGCTTCCTGCGGCGACAGCCCTTCGATCTTCACGCGGCCGGTGCCGGCGTGCACGAGGCCGATCAGCTTCGCGGCCGCATACGACAGGTCGAGCACGCGGCCGCGCTTGTACGGCCCGCGATCGTTGACCTTCACGACGACCCACTTGCCGGTCGACGAATTCGTCACCTTGATGTACGACGACAGCGGCAGCGTACGGTGCGCGGCGGTGAGCGCGTTCATGTTGAAGCGCTCGCCGTTCGCGGTGCGGCGGCCGTGGAAATCCCGCCCGTACCACGATGCGCGGCCCGTCTGGCGGAAATCGGACACATCCTTGCCGTCGATCGGCTCGGCGTCCGCCAGCGACGACTTCTTCGCGTCCTTGCTGTCGGCAGCCGGCATCGATGCCAGCGCGGAATCAAAATTCAGCTGCTTGTCGCTATCCGCCTTCGCGGCGGCGGCCGTCTTGTCGACGGCGTTCTTCTGGTTCGCGCTACCGGTGGTCTGGCTGGGTGGTACCGCACAGCCCGTCAGCGCAAAAAACAATGCAATGGTCCCGAATCGACTCGGAAAACGTAAATTCATCGACGTGTCGCCTTCTGGTTCGGGCCGCTCCCTTACAACGCTGCTTCACAACGCAGACACGCGGCCCGGACGGCAAATGCGTGCACGCCCCGCTCGGATGCGAGCAGGCGGCTTGCATGGGCGCGGCTTTCGTCTATGCCGCAACCGTCCTGATTAGTTTTCACGTCTGGCGCAACCTGTCCCCAACAGCCTGACCAGACCCCACATGCCGCCATCGAACATGGCTTCACGTTCGCGCGCGTCGAAACGACCGACTCACAGGAACGGCGGCACAGGCCTCATCCGGCGGCGCGGCAGCAGGGCCGCAGGCGGGCGCGCAGCACCCGGCCGGACAAGACGTGAGCACCGAATACTCGGTGCTGGATACACCGCCGGACTCCCCGGCGGCTGATGCTTGACGGTGCCTCCGACGCCCCTTTTTAACGGGGCCGAAACACCAGCGAATGGCGCGAAATTCACGCTCAATGGGGCGCATTATACATAAACCAAAACGTCGACCCGAAAAGCACCCCCTTCGGACCATTGATTCTCACTATGGCTGTAACAATCGGCATGCTCCGGGAATGCCCGGAGGCGCGCATCGCGACGCGCGTCGCGCGACCGGCAAGCGGCCCGCGCGACCGGTACAATCGCTCCTTTTAGCCGCCGGTGCCTCCATGAAAGTCACGCTCATTCCGGTCACGCCGTTCCAGCAGAACTGCTCGCTGCTCGTCTGCGAGAAGACGGGCCGCGCCGCCGTCGTCGATCCGGGCGGCGACCTCGACCGGATCGAACAGGAAGTCGCGCGACAGAACGTGCAGGTCGAGAAGGTGCTGCTCACGCACGGGCACATCGATCACTGCGCGGGCGCGAAGACGCTCGCGACGCACTACGGCGTGCCGATCGAGGGGCCGCAGGAAGAAGAGCGCTTCTGGATCGAGAAGCTGCCGATGCAAAGCGAGCGCTTCGGCTTTCCGGCCGCCGACACCTTCGAGCCGGACCACTGGCTGAACGACGGCGACACCGTGCAGTTCGGCGACGAGACGCTCGAGGTCTATCACTGCCCGGGCCACACGCCTGGCCACGTCGTGTTCTTCAGCCGCGCGCATCGCGTCGCGATCGTCGGCGACGTGCTGTTCGCCGGTTCGATCGGCCGCACCGATTTTCCGCGCGGCAATCACGAGGATCTCGTCCGGTCGATCAAGGAGAAGCTGTGGCCGCTCGGCGACGACGTGACGTTCGTGCCGGGCCACGGCCCGGTATCGACGTTCGGCGACGAGCGCCGCACGAACCCGTTCGTGTCCGACAAGGTATTCGGATGAACCAGACCGCCATCCCGGAAATCTACGTCAGCACCGATGTCGAGGCCGACGGCCCGATTCCCGGCCCGCACTCGATGCTGAGCTTCGCGTCGGCTGCCTACACCGAAGACAAGCAGCTGATCGCGACGTTCTCCGCCAATCTCGAAACGCTGCCGGGCGCGCAGGCGCACCCGGTGCAGGAAGCGTGGTGGAAGACCGAGCCCGAAGCATGGGCCGCGTGCCGGAAGGATCTGCAGGCGCCCGAGGCGGCGCTCATCTCGTACGTCGACTGGGTCGAGGCGCTGCCCGGCAAGCCGGTGTTCGTCGCGATGCCGGCCGGCTTCGACTTCACGTTCATGTTCTGGTACATGATGCGCTTCGCCGGACGCTGCCCGTTCTCGTGGTCGGCGCTCGACATCAAGACGCTCGCGTTCGCGATGACGGGCCTGCCGTACCGCAAGGCGATCAAGCCGCGCTTCCCGAAGCACTGGTTCGACGACCATCCGCACACGCACGTCGCACTCGACGACGCGATCGAGCAAGGCGCGCTGTTCTGCAACATGCTCGCCGACCTGCGCCGGCAGCAGGCCGCGCTCGCGGGGCTCGCCGTGTCGGACACCGATCGGTCGGAAGGCACCGGGGCGGGACAAAACCCCACGGATCCGCGAGCAAATTAGCGAATCTCGCTCAGCAACGCGACGCCAGATTGCCTTTCTTTTCCCGGCCCTCTAACATTCAGCGTGTTGTAGCTGCCGCATGGAGGCGCAGGTGACGCTCGATTCCTTTTCGCAAAAAATCCTTCGCCTGTTGCAGCTCGACGCGCGCCGTTCGGTCCAGGAAATCTCGGACCAGGTCGGCCTGTCGAGCACGCCGTGCTGGCGCCGCATCAAGGACATGGAACAGTCGGGCGTGATCCAGCGCTACACGGCGCTGCTCGATCGCGAGAAGCTCGGCCTGCACGTCTGCGCGCTCGCGCACGTGCACCTGACCCGCCACAACGAAGGCGGCGTCGAGCAGTTCGAGCGCGAGATCGCGACCTGCCCGGAGGTCACCGAGTGCTACAGCACGACCGGCGAAGCCGATTACATCCTCAAGATCGTCGCGCCGGACATCAAGGCCTACGACGTGTTCCTGCACGAACGCATCTTCAAGATCCCTGCCGTGTCGCAGGTGCGCACGAGCGTCGTGCTGCGCGAGATCAAGTTCGACACGCAACTGCCGCTGTAACGGAGAGGCGCGCGCCCGCCGTCAGCCGCCGCGCGTGCCCGCGGCGTATCACCCCTGCCCGGGCATCGTGCGCGTGAAGCCGATCCGGCGCGCGCCGAACTCGCGCTTCAGTGAGTCGGCGTCGAGACGGCCGGCCAGCGCCGCATCGGTGTCGTGCGGATCGCAGGCAAGCGTCACGTCGATCTCGAGCCCCGTACTCAGGTAATGCAGGTTGATGGCCGCCGCACGCAGCCCGCGCTTCGCGAGCGCGGCCTCGAGCCGCACCGCGATCTCGCCGCGCGGCGGCAGCGCGAGCGCCGGACGGCGCGCCGCGTCGTTCTCGGGGTCGACGTGGATCAGCGCGTCGAGTACGCGCGGGTCGGTCAGCACGCGCGCACGCGCGGTCTCGGCGATGTAGTGCCCTTCGGAGACGGAGATTTTCGGGTCGACGAGGATGTGCGCGTCGACGAGCGCGGCATCGCCCATCTTGCGCGTGCGCAGGTCGTGCACGTCGCGCACGCCGGGCGTCGCCGCGAGCAGCGCGCGGATCTCGGCCGTATCGGTCGTATCGAGCGCGCGATCGGAGAGGTCCTGCAACGCGTCATAGCCGAACGTCCAGCCCATGCGCGCGACCATGAAGCCGACGATCGCCGCCGCGATCGGGTCGAGCAGCCGCACGCCGGCCAGGCTGCCGACGATGCCGATCGCGACGACGAGCGACGAGGCGGCATCCGAACGCGCATGCCATGCGTTCGCGACGAGCATCGCCGAGCGGACGCGCCGCGCTTCGCGCAGCATGTAGCGAAACAGCGCCTCTTTCGACACGAGCACCGTCAGCGCGACGACCAGTGCGGAAAAATGTACCGCCGGAATGTTTTCGAGATTAACGAGACGGTCGCCGGCCCGCCAGAGCATGCCGACGCCGACCGCAATCAGGATAGCGCCGAGAAACAGCGATGCGACGGTCTCGTAGCGGCTGTGCCCGTAATTGTGGTCGGCATCCGGCGATGCTCCGCTATGCCGATTCGCAACCAGCACGACAAAATCCGAGATCAAATCGGAAATCGAATGCACGCCGTCAGCAATCAATGCCTGCGAATGCGCAATCGTACCGACGACGATCTGAAATGTCGCAAGCACGACATTCAGCACAATACTGACGAACGTGCTCTTGCGTGCAACCGCGTGCTTATCTGCGCTCTGCGCGTCGCCGGAAAACGTGGACATGAAATATTGGATATCGGTGTGCGATACCCAATTCTATCAAGGGCGCCCCGTGAACCCCGCCAATACCCGCAAATTTCTTATTTAAATCAATCGCTTATGCGAACGGGTCGCATTTCCATTCACGCCGGATTATTACATTTTCATGACAGCGCGATGTGCGTGGCGACCGCTGAAAACAAAAAAGCCGCGCTCCTTAACGGACACGCGGCTCTTTTGAAGCGCAGGCAATTTAAACAAACACTTAAATTGCAAACTGTTCGCGGTTCTTGCCGGCGATCCAGCGCGGCGGCTTGCCGCGGCCCGACCACGTCGCGCCCGTTTCCGGATCGCGGTATTTCGCGGCAACGCCTGCACGCGGACGGCCAACCTTGCCTGCCTTCGCGCGGCTGAGACCGAGTTCCGCGAGCGAAAAGCCGTAGTCGGCAATTTTCTGCTTCACGTCATTCAGCACTTCAGCGTATTCACGCGACTTCGCTTCTTCGATTTGCTTCTCCAGCTTCTCCCGCTGGGCCAGCAGGTCCTTGTAAGAAGACATAGTTTCCCTTTCTATCTGACCAATGGCGCCGGTCTGCAGCCAGCTCACCATTCTTGAAATATATGTGCCTCGGATTTTCGAAGGCAGAGATTAGCACAAAAAAGATTTGATAGAAGCGAGATTCATGAAAATCCCGAGATGAATTGAAATTCACTCGTGTCATTTTGACCGGTCGCGGCCTTTTCTCAAATTTTTACGTTCCTACACAGAGATTAGGACATTAGCCATTGGCTATTAGGTCTATCAACATACGCAATTACCCTGCATTCAGAAAAATCAAAGCTTTCATCGGACGACAGCTTTACGAAAATCGGATGGCGCGGCTCGCTAAACGGGCAAAGCGCGGACAAGACGGTATCCGCGACGTCACGTCACATCCCGCGCGCACGCAATCAGCCGCTCGCGCAATGCGCCCGCATCGGCCAATGGCGTATCAAACGGCGTGCGCACGCGGCGGCCGTCATGCCGCCAGTCGGCGCCGTGGCGATCGACGCCGAGCAATTCGAGCCCGTCGCGGCGCGCAGCGCCGGCATCGTACGCGTCCCACAACGCCTGTTCCTCGTCGAACGCGAGCGGCGGCAGCGCATCGAGATGCGTGCCGTCGACCCAGCCCATGCGCCCGAAACCGCCGATATAGCGGAGCCGCTCGACGTCGAGCGCCCAGAACGTGAAATCACCGAGCGCGAGATAGCGCGCGGCGTCCGGCTCATACCGACAGTAGCGCGCGGTGACGTGCGGATCGGCGCCGAGCGGCACGAACCGGCCGAGCAGCGTCGCGCGCTCGGCGTTCAGCACGTCGCCGCCGGGCGCGTCGACGACGAGGAAGCCCGCGCGCGGATCGGCGGCCAGATTGCGCGTGTGCTCCGCGAGGCCGCTGACGAGGATCACGGGACGATGGCTTGCATCGGGTGCAAACGGGACGACCGTCGGATACGGGAAACCCTGCGGGTCGCGCGCATGAGTGGCGAGCGTGCCGAGCGCGCAGCGGTGCAGCAGATGCAGGGCGAGAGCGGGATCGATGTTCAAGAGGACTCCTGCGGTCGAAGGGCGGCGCGCCGGGCACGCCATGCGCTTCGATGTTACCCGCGGGCGCGGCGCGCCGCGCATCGGTCGAACGGCCTATGCAGTCGATGCGGCCGAACGCGGGTCGCCGGGTAACCGCCGGATCGTCGGCCGAACGGCCATCGCCCGGCAGGATCGTAAGCGGTTCGATAGAATCGGACGGATCCGACGGGCGCCGCGTGCGTCCGTGCATTCCTTTTGATGAGCGTTACCGTGTCCGAATCCTCCTCCCCCGAATCGTCGTCCCCGTTCGCCGCGCCGCCCGACGCGCATCGCGTGCTGTCGCTACCGGCCCGCCAGCGCGCGCGCCTGGCGTCGATGGCACTGTTCTTTGTCGCCGGCATGATGTTCGCGTCGTGGGGCGTCCACGTGCCGACCGTGCGCGACAAGTTCGCGCTGAGCCCCGGGCTGCTGTCGATCGCGCTGTTCGCGGTCGCCGTCGGGTCGATCGCCGCGATGCTGACCATCGCGCGCTGGATCGCGCGCGTCGGCTCGCGCACCGCGTGCCTGGCGGGCGGGCTCGTGATGTCGGCCTGCGCGGCGCTGATCCTCGTCGTGCCCGACTACACGATGCTGCTCGCCGTGCTCGCGCTGTTCGGCTTCTCGATGGCGACGCTCGACGTCGCGATGAACGCCGAGGCCAGCGCGGTCGAAATCGCGATCGGCAGGCCGATCATGTCGTCGCTGCACGGCATGTTCAGCATCGGCGGGATGGCAGGCGCGGCCGCCGGCGGCGCACTGCTGTCGGCCGGCATGGCGCCGGCCGTGCATCTCGCGCTCGCGGCGGCGACCAGC